>JAFPXW010000254.1 GCA_017394565.1 Oscillospiraceae bacterium
CAACTGCGAGAAGTGCGGCTGGATACCCATTCCGGAGGAAGAGCTTCCGCTGACTCTGCCGGAAGTTGAGAGCTATATGCCGACCGATAACGGCGAATCTCCGCTGTCCACACTGTAGAGCTTCATCAATACCACCTGCCCGTGCTTCGGCGGCCCTGCCAAGCGCGAGACCGATACCATGCCGCAGTGGGCTGGTTCTTCGTGGTATTTCCTGCGTTACTGCGATCCGCACAATGACAAGGTGCTCGCTTCCAAGGAAGCACTGGACTCCTGGATGCCGGTTGACTGGTACAACGGCGGTATGGAGCATACCACTCTGCACCTGCTGTACTCCCGTTTCTGGAACAAGTTCCTATACGACATCGGCAGCGTTCCGTGCAAGGAGCCGTACATGAAGCGTACCTCCCACGGCATGATCCTCGGCGAGGACGGTCAGAAAATGTCCAAGTCCCGCGGCAATGTCATCAATCCGGACGACGTGATCCGTCAGTACGGCGCAGATACCCTGCGTATGTACGAGATGTTCGTCGGCGATTTCGAGAAGACCGCACCGTGGAGCACCAACTCCATCAAGGGCTGCAAGCGCTTCCTCGACAGAGTCTGGGCGCTCCAGGATATGCTCATCGACGGCGACGAGTACCGCAGCGAGCTGACCGCAAACTTCCACAAGACCATCAAGAAGGTGTCCGAGGACATCGAGGCGCTCAAGTTCAACACCGCGATCGCTGCTATGATGGCACTTGTCAACGATATCTATGTGACCGGCAGTATCAACCGCGCCGAACTGCGCACCCTGTCCATTCTGCTCAACCCGTTCGCACCGCACCTCACCGAGGAGATCTACGAGGCCAACGGTTTCGGCGGCGTGCTGAATGAGCAGAGCTGGCCGAAGTTCGACGAGTCCCTGTGCCAGGACGAGACCGTGGAGATCGTCGTGCAGATCTGCGGCAAGGTCAAGACCAAGCTGAACATTCCGGTCGGCGCAGAGAAGGACGATGTCCTCGCACAGGCAGCGGCAGATCCCAAGATCGCGTCTCTCATTGAAGGCAAGCAGATGCTCAAGCAGATTTATGTACAAAATAAGCTGGTGAATTTTGTAGTAAAATGACAAAAACGTTTTCAGACAAGAATATTGCTTGACAAATCGAGGATCGCGTGGTATAATAGTTTTATGCTTTTGGTGATCTTTATTAATAAGATGTGACAAAAGTCAATATTCAGTTCATGAAAGATGTGGTTGATAACTTGCTTTCCAATATGGAAGGTTAGGTATAGACTATCCAAAGCGGGGACTATTCGGGTGCATCAGGCACTCTGGAAAACCGGGGATAGAACCTCTGTCTTGGTGGCAAAGGGAGGGAATAATAAGTGGCAGAAGTACGTGTTGGCAAGAACGAGTCTCTGGACACCGCACTCAAGCGTTTCAAGAGATCCTGTGCTAAGGACGGCGTCATCGCTGAGGTTCGTAAGAGAGAACACTACGAAAAGCCTTCGGTAAAGCGTAAGAAGAAGTCCGAGGCTGCTCGTAAGCGCAAGTATTAATAGCGTGAATGCAAGGGTATACTTCGGTATACCCTTGCTTTTTTCCCAACAAAGGAGAGTGACGGAATGCTCCATCCGACCATTGCCCTGCACTCGGTCTGCGAGATCACGCCGGAATTGCTGGAAAGCATGGGGATCCGCGGGTTGATGCTCGACATTGACAATACCCTGACGACGCACGACAATCCCACACCTGCCAAGGGCGTGCAGGCGTGGATCGAGAAGATGAAGGCAAGCGGCGTACAGCTGCGGCTCGTGTCAAACAACCATCCGCCGCGTGTCGAACCGTTTGCAAAAATGCTCGGCATCCCGGCCATCTGCGACGCGAACAAGCCTCTGCGCAGCGGCTTTGAACGTGCGATGCGCTCGATGCATCTCGAAAGCCGCGAGGTCGCGGCAGTCGGCGACCAGCTTTATACTGATATTCTCGGTGCGAATGTCTGCGGTGTGCGCAGCATTTATGTGGCACCGATGGCGAAGGAATCGTGGAAAAAGCAGACCTTCATCTGTGTCAAGCGCATCCTCGAAAAGCCCTTCCTGCCGAAAACTTTTTACAAGGAGTGACAGATCATGGCAAGAAAGATCCTCATCATGCACGGCCCGAACCTCAACCTTCTCGGTGAGCGTGAGCCGGGTATTTACGGTGATACGAATTTTGAAGCCGTCAACGCGCGGCTCGTGAAGTACGCGGAATCCCTCGGTCTGGAGGCGGAAGTCTTCCAGTCGAATCACGAGGGCGCCCTCATCGACAAGCTGCACGAGAGCCGCCGGGAATTCGCCGGCGTTGTCCTGAATGCAGGCGCGTACACGCACTACAGCTACGCCATCGCCGACGCGATCAAGGCGATCAAAATTCCGGTCGTCGAGGTGCATATCAGCAATGTGTTCGCTCGCGACCAGTTCCGTTCGCACTCGGTCATCGCGCCGGTGTGCGCAGGCAGCATTTCCGGTTTTGGCGTGCTGAGCTACGAGCTGGGCATCCATGCGCTGGCGGATATGACAAAGTGATTCTATATAAAGTAATAGCAATACAGGTGATGATCTATGGAAATCTTCAAGAAACGAATCGAACGACTGGCCGAAAAACTGCGCGGCAAAGCCGACTGCGCCCTCGTGACCGACGACATCAACCGCCGCTACCTGACGGGGATGAAGTCCTCGGCAGGCTATGTGCTGGTCTTTCCGGAGGAAACTGTCCTTTCAAATGCCGAGCGGCAGACTCTTTCAATGTAGCTTTCTGCTTCGGCACCGCCGTTTTTCAATCTGATGCTCAGATTCAATACAGCAGTTCCGCCGTCGGAGCTCGCACTG
>JAFPXW010000255.1 GCA_017394565.1 Oscillospiraceae bacterium
AATGGCGGCTTTGAAGATCTCCGCGATACAGTCGCGGTATTTCGCCATATCCACCGGGATCCCGGCATCGCCCTCAATGTAGCGCAGAGGGTAAGTGATATGTCCCAGCACATCGTACCAGCCGTGCTTTGCGATGGCGAGCAGGTCATGGAAATAGCGCTCCAGCAGGGCATCTACATTCTCCCTGGCATAGTCAAGAAAGTAGAAATCCAGCTTCCCCTGCAATTCGTGCAAGGACGCTATGGTGAAGTCCAGCCGCTTGTCCTTGTAAAGACTTTCCGCCAGCCCGAAATCCGCATCCGGTTCGCCGAGTTCGATGCCACACACGAAATGCATTCCGGCAGGACACAGGCACTTGGCGAGGGAATTCTGTTCCATCGAGCGTTCCCATCTCTGGGCGTAGTCGTAGAAATCCTCCTCGTTGCGCGGTTTTGATTTATAATACCCCTGCGGATACCACCGGCACAGCTCGATGTGATCGGTCACGGCATACGCCGCAAGTCCGGCATTCTGCGCAGATGCGAGCATATCGGAAAGTTTCGCATCGCTGTCCGGCGAGATCTCAGTATGGGTATGGCAGTCGATGTAAGCCATCGGATCGCCTCCTTGTCATTGGGTATACACTTTTATTATATCACAGAACAACAGATTTTTCTATAGTAAATCCAAAAAAATTACCGTTCGGAACGTTCTTTTTCCATAATGCATAAAATAGCAGAGAAAGACATTTGAAAATTCGGAGGCGATGAGTATGGAAGGATTGGCATTGATCGGGATCGTGATGCTGCTGGGCATCGGCGGCGCGGTGGTGATCGCCCTGCTTTCCACAAGTGGCGAACAGGATATGGACCATACAGAAGCATTCGCGATCCTGCCGGTACCGGAGGATACGCCGAAGCAAGGGCATTTCTGGAACATTACGCATCGCAGATCATGTGGATGGACGCATCGGTCCTGCGGTGTGTGGTGCTGGTGAATACGCCGGAAACGCGCGGACTTTGCGAGGAACTGGCAAGGGAATACGGTTGTTATCAGGCGATGACGGTGCAGGAGGTGGAGGCGCTTCTGGAGGAGAGGTGTCAGGCTGGATAGAGTCGACCTTCGATCCATTCCAAATTCCCATCCGCGCACATGGAAAATCCTCCCACCCCCTTGCTTTTCCCCGCAAAATGTAGTATAATGTAAAATGAAGTTTTATGCGCATAAATCCGCAGGGAGGTGAGCCGATGGCAGACGAGGAACAGATCCACCAGATCGACGGCACAGTCGAACACATCATCTACAAAAACGAAGTCAATGGCTATGTCATCGTCGAACTCAACTGCTCCGGCGAGCTCGTCACAGCCACCGGCGAGCTCGGCGATGTGGAGGAGGGCGAACGCCTTGCGCTTTACGGCGAATTCGTGTCGCATCCGCGCTTCGGGCCGCAGTTCCGCGCCGAATCCTGCGAACGAAAACTCCCCAATACCACGGAATCCATCCGGCGCTACCTCGCATCCGGTGTCATCAAGGGCATCGGCGAGGTGCTGGCCGGCAAGATCGTCGATGTCTTCGGCGGACGCACCCTCGAGGTCATGGAACACGATCCCATGAAGCTCATGGAGGTCCGCGGCATGACGCAAAAAAAATGCGAGGAGGTCGCCGCCGAGGCCAAGCATATTTTCGCACTGCGCGGCGTCATTTCCTATTTCGAGGCTTACGGCATCAAGTCGCGCTATGCCATGCGTGCGTTCCGCGTGTGGGGCGAGCAGTGCCGCGATAAACTGGAGGAAAACCCCTATCTCCTCTGCCACGAGGAGGTAGGGCTGGGCTTCCGCGCCGTGGAGGAATTCGCCAGGGAACTGCGCATCCCCAAGGAGTCCGGCTACCGCGTCGGCGCCGGCATTCTCCACATTCTGCGCCATAATCTCACCCTCGGGCACACCTGCCTGCCGCTGGATCGTCTTGCGGAAACTGCCATCCGGTTTCTGGAGATCAGTGAACAGGGGTTTTATGATGCCTACCAGCAGCAGCGGCGCGAGGAAACGATCTTTGAATACAAAAAAGCCGGTTCTGACCGGGAATTTGTCTATCTGAAAGAATACTACGATGCCGAGCGCTTCATCACCGACCGCATCGGTGTCATGCGCGATTTCGGCGCACGCGACAACCGGAATTTCGACGACATGATCGCCCAGACCGAAAAAGAAAGCGGCATGACCTACGCCGAACTCCAGAAGGAAGCCATTCGCTCTGCCCTGTCGCGCGGTCTGCTCATCCTCACCGGCGGCCCCGGTACCGGTAAAACGACCACCCTCAATGCGATCATTTCCTGCTTCGAGCGCGAGGGACACAATGTCCTCATCGCCGCCCCGACCGGACGTGCCGCCAAGCGCGTTTCTGACCTGACGGGCTACGATGCCAAGACCATCCACCGCCTGCTCGAAGTCCAGTTCGATCCGGCAGGCATCCAGAAATTCAGCCACAATGAGGAAAATCCCCTCAAATGCGACGTCCTCGTCGTGGACGAGATGTCGATGGTGGACGTGCTGCTGTTCTCTCACCTGCTGCGTGCGATCCGGCTCGGCTGCCGCGTGATCCTCGTCGGCGACAGCGACCAGCTTCCGTCCGTCGGCGCAGGCAATCTGCTGCAGAACCTCATCGTGTCCGGCTGTATGCCGGTCGTCGCCCTCAAGGAAATTTTCCGGCAGGCACAGCAGAGCGTCATCGTCACCAATGCGCACCGCATCGTTCACGGCGAAATGCCCGATCTGCTGCGGAAAGACAATGACTTTTTCTTCTTCCACCGGACAGACTTCGAGCAGGCAGCATCGCTTCTCGTCGATCTGGTGGTCAGACGGCTCCCGGCGGCACCGCAGTACAAATTCGATCCCACGCACGACATCCAGGTCATCTGCCCGTCCCGGCGCGGCACCCTGGGCGTCGTCGAACTGAACAAAATGCTCCAGGCGCGTCTGAATCCCCCTGCCGCCGATAAGGCGCAGGTACGCTCTCCACTGTACGAATTCCGCGAAGGCGACAAGGTCATGCAGACCAAAAATAACTATGACATCACCTGGACCAAGGACGGCGAGAACGGCGAGGGCATCTTCAACGGCGACATCGGCCACATCAGGACGATCAACCGCCGGCGCGGAGAAGCCATCATCGACTTTGAGGGGCGCATCACGGTCTACCCGACGATGATGATGGAACAGCTGGAGCTTGCGTATGCCATCACCGTCCACAAAAGTCAGGGCAGCGAATTCGAGGCGGTCATCATTCCGCTGCTCGGAAAATTCGAGAAGCTCAGCTACCGCAACCTGCTCTACACCGCTGTGACTCGTACCAAGCGCCTGCTCATTATTATCGGCACACCGCAGAAAATCGAGCAGATGGTGCAGAACAACCGCCGCACCAACCGCTATTCCTGCCTGCGCGATATGCTCGAGCAAAGCCTGAACCCCACGGAGAAACCACATGACGCTGACGATCCTGCGAGCATCTTTGATTAATTTTCTTCTGCCGAACCGCTGCCCCGGCTGCGATACGTTTCTGACCGCCGGCGAACGGCTTTGCCCGGCGTGTGAGGAGTCGGCCCTGCTGCTGCACGATGATTACTGCCACTTCTGCGGCAAGGTGTTCTGCATCTGCAAGCGCACCACGCGGCATTACGACCGTGTCGTGGTTTGTTCGCGCTATACGGACGAACCGGACGATGCCGCCGTCCGCGCAGTGTGGGCGCTGAAGAATTCCTACAATACAAATTTCGCGTACTTTGCCGCCGGCATCATCGCCGAACGACTCAAAAACAGTGCGGATTACGGCAGCTGCGACCTCATCACGGCAGTTCCCATCCATCGTTCCAAGCGGCGCATCCGCGGCTATAACCAGGCCGAGGTCATCGCCCGCGCCCTGAGCCGCGAACTCGGACTTCCCTGCCGGGATGACCTGCTCTGGAAGGAAAGCTCGCAAACGACGCAGCACAGCCTTTCCGCTGTCGAACGCGAAAAGAATGTGTCGTCTTTTCATTCCAGCCACGCGGATCTGACAGGAAAACGCATCCTGCTCGTGGACGACGTTCTGACCACCGGCGCGACGCTGGACCGCTGTGCAGCTTTGCTGAAAATGGACGGCGCGGCCTTTGTCTGTGCCGCAGCCGCCGCCACGACCAACCGCCGGACAGAACGGGAAAAGCAGGACAAACCGCAGTCTTAGCCTAAGCACCGCCATTTCGGGACAGCAGTCCCTACACATCAATAGGAGGATCACCCATGAGTACACCGGACATCGGAATCGATCTCGGTACAGCAAATATCATCATGACCTACGGCAAGAAAGGCATCGTCCTGTCCGAGCCGTCCGTCATTGCCTATAACAAAAGCACACAGCGCATCCTTGCCGTCGGACGCGAGGCTTACCAGATGATCGGCAAAACACCGGCTTACATCGAGGTCGTGCATCCCCTCGCAAACGGCGTCATCTCGGACGATCTGCTGGCGCAGTGCATGATCCGCGAATTTCTCATCAAGGTCTGCGGCAGTTCCCTCGTCAAGCCGCGCATCATCATCTGCGTACCGGCGTTCATCACCGACCTCGAAAAACGTGCCGTTGCGGATGCGGTCATGGCAGCCGGCTGCCGGCAGGCGTACCTCATCGACGAGCCCATCGCCGCCATGCTCGGCGCCGGCATCAACATCGGCAAGGCGAAAGGGCACATGGTCGTGGACATCGGCGGCGGCACAACGGACGTTGCCATCGTGTCCATGAACGGCATCGTCACCTCACATTCCGTCAGAAGCGCCGGAAATGCCATCGACAAGGCGATCCAGAAATACTTACTCAACCGCTACAAGCTCCTCATCGGCGAACAGACTGCCGAACAGGTCAAGATCAAACTCACCAATCTCTACGATCCGCGCGATGACATCACCATGCTCGTCAAGGGCAGAAGCGTGATGCGCGGACTGCCGGATGCGGTCGAGCTTAACGAGATGGAACTGTTCGACGCGATGGAGGACGAGGTGTTCGCCATCATGGAGGCCATCAAGAAGGTGCTGGAGGAAACGCCGCCGGAACTCGTCGGCGACATCTATGAGAACGGCATCCTCCTGACCGGCGGCGGTGCGCTGCTGGGCGGTCTGCGCGAACTCATCCACCGCACGCTGAGCGTCAACTGCGTGCTGGCGAAGGACGCTGTCCACTGCGTGGCCAAGGGCACGGGACTGGCGTTCCAGAAGATCAACAACCTCCTCGACGGTTTCGAGGGCGTCACGATCTACAAGTACCAGTGACCGACCGCACGAAGGCCATCGGCATTTTTGCGCTGTATGTGCTGGCGATCACAGGATTCGGGGCGTTCCTGTACCATGATTACCGGCAGTCATTTGTCGATCCGACGGCTTACACACGTGACATCTCCGCGGCGACTTCCGTCACAGAAATGTCGGAAACTGTCGAAATTTCATCCATTCTGGAAACCACGCCGCCTGCGCCGACGCTGTCTGCGGAAGATGCTGCGACAGATACGGCCGCCATTCCGGACAGCGTGACCTATCCGCTGAACCTGAACACGGCGACGCTGGAGGAACTTTGCACGCTCCCGGACATCGGCGCATCCTACGCGCAGGCGATCCTCGACTATCGCACGCAGCTGGGCGGTTTCATCAATCGCCGCCAGCTGATGGACATTTCGGGCATCGGCGAGAAGCGCTACCGTGCGATCGAGGGGCTGCTGTACATCGAAAACGAACAGCCCATCGCCGCAGAGGCCCCCGAACCGGCACATTCCCCGGAGGAACCTGCGGCAAATGCGGCCGCGCCCGGCGTGACCTATCCGCTGAACCTGAACACGGCAACGCTGGAGGAGCTTTGCACGCTCCCGGACATCGGCGCAGCCTACGCACAGGCGATCCTCGACTATCGCACGCAGCTGGGCGGTTTCATCAATCGCCGCCAGCTGATGGACATTTCGGGCATCAGCGAGAAGCGGTTCCTGGCGATCGAGGGGCTTTTGTACATCGAGAATGAACAGCCCATCACCGCCCGGACGCCCGAACCTGCGCCGGAAGCCGAGCCGGAACCCATCCCGCGCATCAACCTGAATACTGCCGGAACGGACGAACTGCTGCGGCTGCCCGGCTGCGAAGCGCAAACCGCAGATGCGATCCTCCGGCTTCGTGAGGAGATCGGCGGTTTTCACAATCCGCTGGAACTTCTGATGCTGCCGAAAGATATCATGAATGATGCGCTGTATCTGCAGTGGGAGCCGTACCTTGCGGTCGATGATGAGGGACATACGCAGATCCCGGATGAGCCGGCGGAATCCGTCAGATGATCCCGTGCGGACTCTGCCGCAGCCTAACCTATCAAAACAATAGGATTGACTTTTTCGCCTTAACGTGCTATAATAAGCTAATGGAGGCGAGAACCATGACATTACAGCAGCTACATTACGCGATCATCATTTCCGAGGAGGG
>JAFPXW010000256.1 GCA_017394565.1 Oscillospiraceae bacterium
TGCTCAGCATCTCCCCACCCCGTGGGGAGTCACCCTGCACCCGCTTGCTTTCTAAAGTTGTTGGCATTGGTGGGGGGCTCACCACCGGACATTCCAGAACGTCGGGCGGTATTTATCAATGCCGCCGCCCAGCAGCTTCTCATAGTAGCCGATCATCCATTCGTCGAACTGCATTCCGGTGAAGTACGGCACGCTGAAATCTGCTTCGATCTCCCAGTTGAAATAGACGACCTCTCCGGCGTGTTCACCGCTGCACATGAGGAGCGTATCCTCGGCGCAGCCCTGTGTGCCGAGGACGAGCGCACCTTGCAGCAGCCAGCCGAAAAAGGCATCGTCCTCGTCACGATCGGCGGCATCCTCAAGACCGCTTGTGACCTCACGCCATTCCTCCAGTGTCATATCCGGATGCAGCACCGGTTCTCCTAACAGCGGCTGGTGCAGGAGATGCTGGCTGTTACGCTGCATTTCGTCCAGAGAATAGATCCCGTAATCCGGCCCTGCACCGCCGTTTCCGAGCTTCGTCAGGTACTGGAGATAGCTGTTCGGAAAGCTCACGCCAAGCGCCGCCTGTACCTGTGCGGCCTCCTGCGCCGTTGCCACGGGCTGAAATCGGTAGCGATGTTTGTTCGCGCCAAAGATCACACACCGCGGATCTTCGCGGCTTGCCAGTGCATTGAGTGCGGCAAGCCGCTGCGGAAAGGGGAGCCGGTCGATCTGTTCGCGTGTCAGGCGGCGCGATGCCGCGCGTTTCCGGAATCTGTCAAAAAATCCCATAATTCCTCCGTTTTTAAAAAGAAGCTGCCCTTCGTGCGAAAGGCAGCTTTTGGATTTGTGATGCGATCACGCATTCGGATCGTCATACGGATTGACCGGACGATTCCAGCTATTGTCCTCATTGGAGGGCTGCGGCGCAGTGAAAGTGGTCGTTTCCTGTGCAGCCGGCTGCTCCTCAACCTCGTCGGGGAGGGTTTCGCCGTTCATGAGCTTCTCGAAGCCCGGGCCATCGACCTTCTCGTGCTTGATGAGGTACTGTGCCACGCGATGGAGCTGATCCATGTGGGTGGAGAGGATATCCTCCGCCTTGTCGTAGCCTTCCTCCACGAAAGCGCGGATCTCAGCGTCGATCTCGGCAGCCACCTCGTCAGAATAGTTTGGTGTGGAGGAGAAATCTCTGCCGAGGAACGGCTCAGACTCGTTGTTGCCGTAAACCACAGGGCCGAGCTTCTCGGAGAAACCGTACTTGGTGATCATGCGGCGAGCCATGCCGGTCGCACGTTCGAGGTCATTGGAAGCACCGGTGGAAATGTCGTCCATGATAAGCTTTTCTGCCACACGGCCGCCGAGCAGAACGATGATCTCCTCGTGCATCTCCATCTTGCTGTTGTAGCTCTTGTCATGCTCCGGAAGCGACAGCGTATAGCCGCCAGCCATACCGCGCGGCACGATCGAGATCTCGTGTACCTTGTCCTGATGCGGGCAGTAATAGGTACAGATTGCGTGACCTGCTTCGTGGTAAGCGGTGAGTTTGATCTCGCGTTCGGTCTTGACTCTCGACTTCTTCTCAGGGCCGGCAACGACCTTGATGGTCGCTTCTGCGATGTCCTTGTTGGTGATGGCCTTGCGGTCAGCACGGGCAGCAAGGAGCGCCGCTTCGTTGGCAAGGTTCTCCAGATCCGCACCGGTGAAACCGGCGGTCGTCTTTGCGATGTCCTTGAGGTTGACGTCGGGTGCGAGGGGCTTGTTCTTGGTGTGGACCTTGAGGATATCCTCTCTGTCCTTGATGTCCGGATAGCCGACCACGATCTGGCGGTCGAATCTGCCGGGACGCAGCAGCGCCGGATCGAGAATGTCACGGCGGTTGGTCGCTGCGATGACGATGACGCTCTCATTGCCCTCGAAACCGTCCATTTCGACGAGGAGCTGGTTCAGTGTCTGCTCACGCTCATCATGACCGCCGCCGAGGCCTGCGCCGCGGTGTCTACCGACGGCATCGATCTCGTCGATGAAAATGATGGACGGTGCGTTCTTTTTCGCAGTTTCAAAGAGGTCGCGGACACGGGATGCGCCGACACCGACGAACATCTCTACGAAATCCGAACCGGAGATCGGGTAGAACGGGCAGCCAGCCTCACCTGCAACGGCTCTTGCCAGCAGAGTCTTACCGGTACCGGGAGGGCCGAGGAGCAGAACGCCCTTCGGGATACGCGCACCGATCTCGTTGTATTTGCGCGGATTTTTGAGAAAGTCCACGATCTCCTCCATCTCGAACTTTTCTTCCTCCGCACCGGCAACGTCAGCAAATGTCGCCTTTTTGCCCTGTGTCTGGCTCTTGATGTTGGCCTTGCCGAAGTTGTTGTATCTTCCGCCGCCAGCCTGCCGCATCATGAAGATGAACAGCACCACACCCATGATGAGGATGATGAGTGTCGGGATATAGGTGATGATCCACGAATTATCGGTGATCTTGTAGTAGTCCTGATCGAGAGGTGCGTCGGGGTGTGCGTCGTTGTAGCGAAGCCGGTAGCCCTCGGTTTCCTCCTTGAAGATCTGGACATTCGGGACCTCGTATTCGATCTCGGTCTCGTCATCAAGTGTGAGCTTCAGCTCACCGGTGCCGAGGTCGAGCGTGTACTTGGTGACCTCCAGGTCATCAAAGTGCTGCATGATCTCCGAGTAAGTGAACTCCGGTTCCTTCTGGTTCAGACGGGGCAGCATCCATGCCGCGAGAAAGATCAGCAAGACTGCGACCATCAGATAGGCGATAATGCCCCTGCTTCTTTTCGGTGTCAAATCATCCACTCCTTTTGCTATGGGATCCATCTTCTCAGATTTAGCACTCTATCATGCCGACTGCTAAATGTGAGGTAAGTATACCGCACCGATGTGTAATTCTCATGTGCGGTTTGTGTCAGTCGGGTGAACTTGCAGCCAGAGCATGGATTGCGTTCTGTCCGTCACCCGTGCGCGTTGATCCGCGCCGAGGCCTTCCGCCCAGAGCAGACCGTCTGCGTCCGAGAGGAAGTGTATGTACTGCCGCTTTGCCGGCGGAACCTGTTCGCCGAGCCATTTTTTGATCGAAACATGGTGCGTTCTGCCAACGGGCAGGAGACGCAGACCAGGTTTGCGGCAATGCAGATCTACATACTCTCTTATTATATCATAATCGAGGACAAAATCTGTGAATTTTTTGTGAACACTTGCGAATTTTTCAGCATTTTCCCTTGAAATGATCTCTGCGGTGACGGTGATGCCGTCAAAGAGGGAGTTTTCGCCCATTTGCAGGCGGATCTTCGGGATCGGGGGAGGCGGTTCCTCGACGAACAGCACGCCGCGGCTGAAGCGAAGTTTCCGGCCGCTGCGGTCGAGGTCGCACTGTCCGCCGCGTGTGAGGAGTGCTTTTGCGGCGGTGACGGCTTCAAAACCGGACGGAAGTCCCGAACTTTTCAGAAACCGCGCAATACAGCGGCTTTGCAGCGCCGGATGCAAATCTTGCAGACCGGAGAGCGAGCCGTCGGCTTGCAGCGCCTTGGCATATGCCGCATCGGCTGCCTGCGAGAGAAAATCCGCATCATCGCGCAGATTCTGCACCATGTGAGGGAGATTCTGCTCGACCGCAGGATTGAGCTGACGCAGGGGCGGCACGATGTTGTGCCGGATGAAATTCCGGCTGTAGTCGTCGGAGAGATTGGAGCTGTCGATGACGTAGGAAATGGCGTTTTCGCGCAAACATTCCTCAATCTCCGTCCGGGTGCAAGAAAGCAGCGGACGCAGGTAACGTCCACGCCGCGGCGGGATCCCGCAAAGACCGCGCAGTCCGGTGCCGCGTG
The DNA here is from genome assembly GCA_017394565.1 of Oscillospiraceae bacterium. Taxonomy (GTDB): domain Bacteria; phylum Bacillota; class Clostridia; order Oscillospirales; family Ruminococcaceae; genus UBA3855. Next base: position 3,828 of record JAFPXW010000256.1, read on the forward strand.
CCATGCGAAAGAGCACGGTCTCGAGCTGATCGGAGGCCGTGTGCGCAGTTGCGATATAGTCGCAGCCGAGCGCATCGAATGCAGCATAGCGGCATTCACGCGCGGCAGTTTCGATGGAAATACGCTGTGATGCTGCGGTTTTCTTCACATCGACCGGAATGACCTTGAGCGGTACATTCCACGCAGCACAGCGTTTGATGCAGAAAACCTCGTCTCTGCGGCTTTCCTCGCCCCGGAGACCGTGCTGGATGTGGACAGCGGAGATACGGAGGTCAAATTCCTGCCGTACTGCCAGCAGGCACACCAGCAGACAAACGCTGTCCGCACCGCCGGAGAGGGCGACGCAGACAGACGTGCCGGAGATCCCCTCACGCCGCAGGAATTCCCGGACGGCATCAAGCGGGCGCATCGGAGGTTTCGAGTGTCGTGAAGCGTGTGAACTGACCGTCCCAGGCAAGCTTGATCGTGCCGGTCTCGCCGTGGCGGTTCTTGGCGACGATACATTCGGCTTCGTTCTGGTTGGCGTTTTCCTTATTATAGTACGCATCACGGTAGAGGAACATGACAATATCGGCGTCCTGCTCGATAGAACCGGATTCACGCAGGTCGGACAGCATCGGGCGCTTGTCGGTACGGGCTTCCGGACCACGGGAGAGCTGGGACAGGAGGATGATCGGGACTTCGAGTTCCTTTGCCATGATCTTGAGGTTACGGGTGATCTCGCCGACGATCTGGACGCGGTTTTCGGTTTTCAGGGTCGTGGCGATCAGACCGAGGTAGTCGATGACGACGAGTCCGAGGTTCTTCATCCGGCGCAGCTTCGCCTTGATCTGCTGCACGGTGATGGAAGCGGTGTCGTCGATGTAGATGGGCAGCCCGTTGAGGTAGCACGCGCCTGCCGCAAGGCGCACCCAGTCCTCGCCGGAGAGGTGGCCGCTGCGGAGCTTGTGGGAATCGACCTGCGCGGCACTGGACAGCAGACGAGACACGAGCTGTTCGCGCGGCATTTCGAGCGAGAAGATGCAGACCTGCTTGTCGGTGTTGTTTTTGGCAACATTCTGGGCGATATTGAGGGCAAAAGCGGTTTTACCCATTGCCGGACGGGCGGCGATGAGGATGAGGTCGGATTTGTTCAGACCGGACGTGACGGCATCGAGGTGGGAGAACCCGGAACGGATACCGAGGTACTGCTCGCGGTCGGGGCCGGCGATCTGACCGATGTGGAAGTAGGTTTCCGACACGATCTCGTTGATGGGCGTCAGACCGGTGGTATTGCGCCCCTGGCGGATGTCGAAAATGCGCTGTTCTGCGGCATCGAGCAGAATGGAAGCGTCCGTCTCGCCGCCCTGGATATCGGAGAGGATATTCCGGGCTGTTTCGGCAAGCGTGCGGATGTAGAACTTGTCCGACACGATCTTGCAGTAGCTTGCGATATTGGAAACGGAAGGCACCATATTGGCGAGGTTGCCGAGGTAATTTCTGCCTTCGGGAGCCGACTCAAAGACGCGCTGTGCAACGGCTTCGTTGAGGACGGTGACGATATCCGCCTTGGTCGTGCCGGTGGCGAACATCTGCACCATGATATTGAAAAGCGCCCGGTGCTGATCGATGTAAAACATCTCGGGCTTGACCGTATCCAGTACGGTCGTGATGACCTCAGAATCAATGAGGATCGCCCCCAGCACTGTCTGTTCCGCTTCCAGGCTGTAGGGCATTTCGAGGTCTGTGTAATTATGTTCTGCCATAGTACCCCCTTGAAGATCGTTCGTAGTGCGTAGTGCGTGGTGCGTAGTTATGGTGTCGCTTCGCGATGTTTCAAAAACGAACTCAAAACAACCAAAACTACGAATTACGCAGCTATGCATAAGCGATCAGCACCA
>JAFPXW010000257.1 GCA_017394565.1 Oscillospiraceae bacterium
GAAGGTCAGGTTGTCGATGTAGAGGTCGGAAATATTGCCCATGCCCCAGCGCATGATCTGGAGGTAAGGCTCGGTCTGGGAGGCATCCCACTTTCTGCCGGAAGCCGCCAGCAGGAACTTGAAGGTGACATGGCACGCATCCGAACGCTCCAGAACGTACTCCTGCACGTCGTTTGCAGAGAAGTCGGAGAAACCATACCACTTGCCGTCGCAGGTCTCCGTGCCGCCGCCGCCGCCGATCCAGCCGGGCGCCTTGACATTCTCGCCGTCCTCATTGACATAGAGGGTGTCCTTCGCCTCTGCGTAGAGGTCGAATTCGATGTGATCGACAAGCTCGAGCTGCTCGGGGGCCAGGAGTCTGGTCACATCGAAGCGGATCTTCTGGACAGCGTCCTCCAGATTGTCTGCGGTCGTGGTCTTGTCGGTGATCTTGAGCATCTTGTTGCCGTCGATCTCCTCGATGGTCACGGTGCCGTCCACCGCTGCGTCCTCGTCTATCACAAGCCCTGCGATGTCCGCGCCGACTTCGTCAAAGGTGCAGGCGTTCTCGCCGCCCTTGGCAAGCGGTGCATTGGTCGGGGCTTCAGTGACTTCCTCCGTGGTTTCCTCGGTTGCTGCTTCGGTGGTGACTTCGGTCGGCTCCGTGGTGGAATCTGCCGGCTTGTTGCCGCAAGCGGTCAGACCGAGTGCAGCCGCCAGAAGTGCGGTCAGGATGATGTGCTTTTTCATGTAAAATTCCCTCTTTCTATCCATCAAAAAGTATTCCCAAATAAAATGCCCCCTGAAACAGAGGGCATTTTGGATTCCGTTTTGCAAATGCAAATTACTTGCTGTGCTTCTTGGTAACCAGAGCTGCACCGCCAGCGATGGCCAGAGCAGCAACTGCAACTGCGATACCGCTGTTGTCGCCGGTAGCAGAGTTGGTGGTGGAAGCTGCTGCGGTCGTGGTGGAAGCGCCGCCTGCCTTGGTGGTCGTACCAGCAGCGGTGGTAGTGCCTGCTGCAGTGGTCGTGCCGGCAGCGGTCGTTGTACCATCAGCAGTGGTGGTAGCCGGAGCCTCGGTAGTGGTCTCCTCTGCTTCAAACAGACCGGTTACAGTGAAGGTAACACCAACACTCTGGGTTACGTTCAGGTTCGGATCAACATCCTTTGTACCAGCCCACTGGTTGTAGATGTTAACTCTCAGGTTGTTGCCGTCATCGGAAGTGCGGACTGCACCGTCAGACATGGTGTAAGCGATCGGCTGACCGTCAACCAGAACGGAATCAATGGTGATCTTGATCGTGCCGTCCGTGATGCCGTTGCCGCCCTCAGTGGTAGCATAATCCCAAACGTTTACGTTGGAATCAAGGTACAGAATGAAATCGTCTGCATTCGTTTCACCAGCACCCTCGTAGGTAACAGTGTAAGTGCCGTCTGCCGGTACATCCACCTTTACCCAGTCAGGGGAATGGAATGCGTGACCACCGTAAGAACCGCCGAGATAGAACTCATAAGCGGACTGCTTCTCTGCGAAAGCAGTTACGGAAGCGATGGATACAGCGGATACCGCCATAGCAGCCACCATTGCTGCAAGCTTCTGAATCTTCATAATATTCTTCTCCTTTTCTGCAAATACAAAATCGGTTTTGCTTGTGGGATTCCCCACAAAACCTTATTGATATTATACCACACCGGTTTTCAAAAGTCTATTGAAAATATGAATAAATTTCGCCAGTCTTTTCGATGCCGACTTGACAAATATCACAATAACTTTCGTAAAATATTCCCAATATACAGTGATTTTACTTAAATATTCACAATTCAGTAAACGTTTACCGGCTGTGTCAGATTTTAGATCTCGATGCCGTTCTCCTGCAGGAGTGCGCGTGCAGATACGACGGAATCCACGCCATCCGGATTCTTGACCGGAGCGAATTCGTAATTGCGGACAACCTCGTAGGACAGGCAGGACTTCTGGAGATGGATCATGTCCAGCACGAGCGTCTCAAACTTGTACGCATTCGGGGAGGAAGGCTTCTGGAGAACGCCGGCATCGTCCACGAACGGAACTTTCTTGTTGACCACATGGACAGGCATCGCGTCGTTCATCATGTCCGTGAGCTTGGACACCTGGAACAGGTAGTTCAGGATCACGCCGTAATTATAGGAAAGCGTGCCGTCAGGTTCGCGGCGTGTGATCATTTCGTCGGTCATTTCGTAGTACTCCACGATGGAAGGCGCACCGTCCTCCAGACAAAGCACACCGACACGTTCCTCCGGATCTGCCTTGGCTACGACCTTTGCACCGCAGTCACAGCCGGACAGCAGCGTTGCACCGACGAAGCACGGATCCGCGATGCGCTGGAGGACATTGTCCACAGCGAAAATATTCAGCCACTCGATGCCCTCACGCTGGAGGAGATTGAGGAAACCAGCCTTCACGAGAGACGTGAACCAGCCGCCGTTGCCGTTCGGGGAAGTGGCGATCCTGCCCTTTTCTTCGAGCAAAATCTTGCCGTCGGGATCGACGGCCGGAGCCATATCCTGCACAAAGAAGTGAACGTATTCCGGATTGTAGCCGAAGTACTTCATTTCCTCGAAAAATTCACGGGTATCCTCGTCATTCTTCTCGCTCGTCATGATGAACAGCGGCACGAATGCACCGGCTTTTTCCACGACTTTCATGAGGTTGTTGATCAGACACTCGAAGATGTAAAGCGGACGGTTCACGCCGATATTGTACATACCCTTGGGCTTATCGAAGCCCAGACGGGTACCCATGCCGCCTGCGAGCAGAACCGCGCCGATCTTGCCCTGACGGATGGCATCCAGACCGGCATTCTCGAAACGCTCACGGTTCTCGGCAATGTCATTCAGCGTCAGAGCGCCGAGCGGTTCGAGCTTGCCGCGAGCCGCTTCGCCGTCGCCCTTGTAGGAACGGAACACATCGAGCAGCGTCGGATCGAGCGCGTCGATCTGGTCAAGCAGGCTCTCCTGCTCGGTATCGCTCAGCTCGTCAAGCCAGCGGAGCAGATGCTCCTGCCCGAGATCAGCAAGCTTTTTCTTGGCGTCGTTAAGATTCATGTGAGTTTCCTCCTTTTATATAGAAAGTTTTCAGCAATATGATCGCTCATATAATTGTATCTATTATAACACGAATTATCAGAAAAATCAATATCGTTTCGCAAAGTTTCTGAGATTTTCGTGTGAGTTTCGTCCTCTGCACCGCATTTGACAAACCCGCATCCCATGTGCTATAATGGAACAAAACACGGAATTCCGGTCGAAGGGAGGCGAGATCATGCCGGTACGGAAGGGAACGGGCA
>JAFPXW010000258.1 GCA_017394565.1 Oscillospiraceae bacterium
ATGCTCGGGGAGACTCTGATTCAGGGGACATTCTTCATCGTGGGTGATGCGGAGAATGAAGAGGGCGAATGGATCGAGGTATCACTGACGGAGGAGCAGCTTGCAAAGTATAGCAAGTTGTTCCGATATCCACTGGTGGATATCTCAGATAATGCGGTGGTTGAATCACTGGAAGAATCCCAAGATATCGACATTTCACAGGTGTGAGAGGAGGTGAGAACATGAAAATCAAGGCGAAAATTGACCGGCTGTATGAGCAGCCTGACAGCAATCTGCTGGCGTTTGCAAGCGCGACGCTGGATGAAGCATTCGCAGTGCATGGCATCCGTGTTGTGAACGGCGAAAAGGGCGTATTTGGGGCGATGCCGTCGCATTCCTTCCAGAAGAACGGCGAGACAAAGTACAGCGATACGTTCCATCCGATCACAGGTCCTGCACGGGATATCATCCAGCAGGCAGTGGTCTCGGCGTACCAGAATGCACTGGAGCAGACTGCTGCATTCGAGGTCGAACCGCATGGGCAGAATTTAGGCTAAACTGCTGGGATTTCGGCGAAGCGGTTTGTTGGTTAGGTAGAATTGTGCGGAAAATCATAGATATTCGCGCGGAAATGTGGTATGCTGAGGAAAATACCGAAAGGGGCGCTCAGTATGAAAAAAGCCTTATTTCCTGAGATTTTCCTGTGTTCCGTAATGATGACAGGGTGCTTCTATGACACCGATGTGATGCCGGAAACTGGGGCGATTAGCCCAGAGACCATAACGGAAACCACGGCGTTCATAGAAGCAATCACGACCGAGGGCATCTCAGACGAAGCCACTGAGACAAGTTCGGAGATGGTGCCCGCGGAAACGGTCATGACGGAAACAACCGAATTCATCCCGCCAACAGAAATGACCGAAACAACGACATTTATAGTGACAGAATCAGTGACGACAATAATAGAAACGACGGAAATCATCACACCGGCTGAACCGACAACATCAGCCGAAACTGAACAGCTCACAGAACCGGAAACGACCATCGAAAGTGTAATCGAGTCGACTGAGCCAGAGCAATCCGACTATGACAAAGCACTGGAGGTCTACGAATATATGCTCGAAAACGGGCATGGCACCTGCGTGAATTACTCCTGCCAGACGTATGAAAAATGTCAGGAAATCGGGCTTCCCTGCTACATTGTCTGGACGGATGAGAAGCTCTATGCACATGTTGCGAATACCGTTCAGGTGGACAGTGTGTGGTTCATTCTGGATACGCAGGGGCAAAAGTTCCTGACGTACAATTCCGGCTTCACAGAGGTCATCGACATGGAAATGAACCACATCGGAGATGCGGATATGCTGAGTCAGTACCGGTATGATGAGCTGTACAATTAAATTACAAATTTCAGGAAAGAGTCGAGGAATCGGCTCTTTCGCATTCCACGAAAAGGAGAAAAGATGAGCAATATCAAAACAACTGCAAAGAAGATCGGCGCAGGTGTCCTCGCGGGGCTCTGCGCTTTTTCCATGCTCTGCAGCCTCCCGGTGATCCCGGTCGAGGCTGCAGAGGTGACCGACAACCCGGCATTTCCTTCCACGGATGTGCTGGTCGCGCAGGCGGCAACGCTCCTCGGAACGCCCTACGGCTTCGGCAAAAAGGGCTATTCCGGCGTGTATTATCAGGGCAGCTATAAGCCGTTGGAGGAATCGACCATCCGCAGTCAGGGCATCGACTGCTCCGGTCTGATCTACTACAGCCTGACACACCTCGGTTATTCGACCACTGGATTTGACTGGAACAATCCGGTGCCGGTGGATACCGAACATTGGCTGTCCTGCGACGATTCCTGTACCATCACTTATGACAGCGTAACCTCACAAATCGACATTGAAAAGGCTGGCATCAAGACCACTGAGCGCCCCTATTGGGAGTGTGCAGATGGCAGCACCATTGCCCCCGGTTCGGTGGTTGTCGCAGAGATTCCGAATGACATTAACCATAGTTGGATCTATATGGGCGAGTTTACAAGCCGTGATGAAGTGGTGGCTTATCTGCGAAATATCGGCGTTTCCGAGTCGCTTATCAATGACAAAACGGTCGGTGACGGTAGCGGCGATGGCGGCACGCACTGGCGCATCGAGTCGAACGGTCAGGAAGGTGTTGTCA
>JAFPXW010000259.1 GCA_017394565.1 Oscillospiraceae bacterium
ATTGTTTCGCCTGCTGTGCATCCGGTACGTCTACTTCCTCATAGGTATGTGTCAGAATGAAACCGTCCAGATTCACCATGAACGGCGTGGAAACCTCTTTCTTCTCTGCGATGTAATAGCTCATCAGCGCCAGATCCAGTGCTTCCTGCGCATTTTCTGCATACGCCTGGATCCATCCGGTATCCAGCAGTGCCAGAGAATCGCGCTGGTCGCCGTAAATATTCCACGGAAGTGCTGTTGCGCGGTTGGCGTTCATCATAACGATCGGGAAACGTCCGCCGGACGCATAGACCAGGCCCTCTGCCATGTACAGAAGTCCCTGCGAGGAGGTCGCTGTGAACGTTCTCACGCCTGCTGCCGATGCACCGATCGCGCAGGACAGCGCGGAATGTTCGGATTCCACATGGATGAATTCCGCATCGAGCGAACCGTCCTCCACCATGTCAGAAAGCCGTTCTACAACGATGGTCTGCGGTGTGATCGGGTATGCAGAAATGACTTCCGGAGCCGCAAGGCGGATGCCCTCTGCGAAGGCTTCATCGCCGGATAAAAACTTCTTCATTTATGCTCCGCCTCCATTCTGATGACATTCGGCTTGCAGATCTTTTCGCAGATGCCGCAGCCCTTACAAAAATCATAATCAATGACCGCCTTGCCGTCACGGATCGAGATCACGCCGTCGGGACAGTACAGATAGCACTGACCGCAGCCGATACATTTGTCGGTCTGCACGACCGGACGCACACTGCGCCATCCGGCATTGACGGATACCAGATAGCCTGCCTCAAAGCTCGTATCTTCGGGAATATCATCGAACCCGAATGTTTTCTTTTCGCGGATATACGGTTTCATCCGATCGCCTCCTTTGCTGCAAGCGCGACTGCCTGCTTGTTTTTCTCACGCAGTTTGACGGGCATATAATGGTCGATGGCGTTCTCGATCTCGCTGATCGTTACCACCTCAGAAATGCCCGACAACGCCCCCAGCATGATGGTATTCACAACCGGAAGCCGCTGCGCTTTTGCCAGCGCATCCGCATCGAATGTCACAGCACTGTCGATTTCCGACTGGCTGTTGACGAGGATCTTTCCGCCGGTTTTCAGGAGTTTCCGGAGTGTGGGTGTGTAAAGTGTCGCATCGAGAATGATGATAAAATCCGCACGTTCCGTTTCGCTGCGGTCGAGGATGGGCGATGTATCTAATTTGGTAAATGCACGGACAGGTGCGCCGCGGCGTTCCGGTCCAAAGGACGGAAACGCCAGTGAACAGGCAGTTTCACCCTTTGCGGCATACGCTGCACCGAGAAGCTTTGCTGCTGTGAATGCGCCTTGTCCGCCGCGTCCGAGCCAAAGAATTTCAGTCATCTTTATTCTCCCTTTCCGATAGGATTACTATGTTTATATTATAGCAAAAAACGATACCCCTGTCCAATGCGTTTTTTCAATTGGCAGTTATTGATTTTATTGATAACGGGAAAGCCCCTGTCCGGAAACAGGGGCTTTCTCAGGAGGCTGGAGCATCCGATCGCTCATTTATCAAAATGATCGATCAGCTCCACGGTATATTTCAGGATGTTGAGGGAATCGGTCGTATCCAGCGTATTGTTGCCGTCGGTGTCGGCTGCCATTTTGCCGTAGGCTCTGAGCGTCGATGCGCCAAGCAGATGCTTGTTGACGGTGACGACATCGAGAATGTCAATGCTGTCGTCGTCGTTGATGTCGCCGGTCACGACTTCGTAATCCTCCTCGTGGATGACGTAATCTGCGTTAAAAAACTCGAAATCGAATCCATGGAGCATCCGACGATTCATGACCTTGCGGAAATTCTCACCGAAAATGCTGATACCGGAACCGAAATTCACGATGCAGTTCTTTTGGGCTTGATAGGCGAACTGTGCAGGCGCAGTTTCATTAATCATTGCGTCCACGCACAGAATATCGCCGAATTTCGGCATCTCACTGCCTTCCGCCAACTGCTCCTTCAGTTCGCCGGCACCCACGAGGATGCATTCCGGATAGTTCTCCAGATTGGAGATCAGGTAGCAAGCCGGTTCCTGACTGTCCACACCGTCATAGATCACACCTGTCACCATATAGCCCATTCCCTCGATCGGCGGCTGTGCGAACGTATGGAAGCGTCCTATGCTGGTCAATCCCCAGAAATCCCCTTCCGCGACAACGATCTCACGCGGCTGGAGCGTGAATTCGCTTTCCTTCCACTGGACTTCTCGCTTTTCAACGAAATAAAGCGGAAACAGGAACGTTTTTTCATTGTCATAAAAATTCCCCTTGACCACGGCAGCAGAGATCACATTGCCCTTTTCCAGCACCGACCAGTCTGCCGACGGCTGCACATAATTGCTCTGCCGCATTGCAACTGTATCACTGATGTCCGATTTGTGGATGGTGACCTCGTAATCCGGATACACACTGTTCATATCCGGCTCCAAGCTTCTCAGATAGTAATAAAACGGCGTTTCCCTTACCACCTGCATTTCGACTGCATTTGCTGCGAAATCATATGCGCCGATATTTTTCAGTTCAATGTCACCATCGAAGCGTGTGCCCTCATCAGAGATAAAAAAGTATTCCCATGCCGAATTCACCGGTCTGTTGACAACCTCCAGTTGGTCGCCGAATACCGGCATTTTCTCGCCCTCGGCAAGGTGCTTGGCGATCTCCTCAGCGGTGAACTCGACTGCTGAACTGCGCGAAGAATCCTGCATCAGAAAATGCTCCGGCGCATCCACATCATCCACGCCGATGACGGTCAATGTGATGGCATCCGGCAACTCTTCCGCCGATACCATCGCTGCATTCGGTGCAAGCGCCGCGCTCATGCACAGGGCCGTCAGCATTGCTAAAACTTTCTTTTTCATACGAACACCTCCATGATTTTTTATTCCACCGCGACGACATCCTCTGCCGCGCGGATGAGTTCTTCCTTCGTGATGTGACTGCCGGTGTCAGCCGTCAGCTCAAAGAGCGATTCGCCGTTGTCCCAGACGATCGTGCCGCCGGTCGTTTCCCATCGGATAAAGCCTGCCGCACCGTTCACCTGAATGCTCTCAAACGTCGTTTCCGCGCGGAACTGGCTGAACCACTGGCACGGCGACAGCCAGTAAGTCGTGCAGTTGCGGCGAAGATACTGATGGAATGTCAGCGCCTTCAGATTTTCATCGAGCCAGACTGTCATGCGGTGATCGTCGGTTTCGACGGCATTTCCGTAGCAGTACTGATCGGGCAGCCAGCGTGTCCGGTAATTCGTGGTGAGCTTCGTCACGGACGTGTCCTCGTTCAGCACGAGGAACGATGCCCATTCGCCCCATTCGTTGCCATATTTCTTCCATGTGATGTAGCCGAATCCATCGACCGGTGTGGCTTTCACCGAAATGGGAGCTGTCGCCCATTCATGTGTCGTGGTAGCGGCTGCCGTGGTCTGCACTGGCGCTGTGGTCGTGGCAATGTGGGACGCATTCAGGAAGGCTTCCACGTCACCGTTCCGGAGGTCGATGCGGTCGCCGTTCGATGCGATCAGCCACGCCGTATCCACCTGCTCCAGACCGCAGACGTGCAGAGTGAATTCCGTATCCACGATCAGCTCCCAGATATTGATGCCGGAACCGATGTCCTGATGCTGGAACTGTGCAAAATCGCTCCACGTCAGTGTTTCTTTTTTCGCGAGTGCCAGAAGTTCCGCACGGGTGATGCGTGTGCCGTCCGGAACAGTCGCCGCTGTCGCAGAGGTCGTCTGCTTCGTGGTGGTAAATGCGGTCATGGTCACAGCGTAAGTGCCCGTGTAAACGGGTTCTGTGTTGGCATTTGTTTTTTCGACGGGTGTCGTATTCTGCACGACCGGAACAGCGATCGCGTTCGCTACTGTCGTTCCCTGCGCATTCCGGTCGGTGCTGATCTGCGGCACGGAAAACTCGTTCCGACTCGAATACGGCAGATGGATCGCAGCCGGTGCAGGCGGTGACGTGAGGGTGGACGGCGGTTCGGTTTTGTCGGATGCTTCCGCATTCGTTTCTGTCATATCCGCTTCCGTCGTGATCTCGGTCACTGCCGGCGGTTCGATCTGCTGGTGCTGTGCGACGGTTTCGGTCAGGGTTTCGAGCGTCTTTTGTTCCGGCGCGGCACGGTGCAGATACCAGATGCCGCCGCCGACTGCGGTGCAGAGCATCAGACTGGCGGCAACTGCCGAAAATCCGCGCATCCAGTCAAAACCTGTCCGCGGTTCCACAAGGTACGTTTCCTGCTCGGCGGCAGGCGCGGTGCGCATTTCGTATTTCCGGAGGCTTTTCTGAAAAATACGTTCGCGCTCTGTTTCCGATGCCGGCGGATACTGGGCTGCGAGGTATTCCAGTACCGCAGGATCGGCATTCCGAAGCTTTGCAAATGTCTTTCGGGCTTTCATATGCATCCCTCTCTCCTATCTGAAATCTTCCTCGCGGAGCATTCCGCGCAGGCGTTTCATGGCGCGTGTCAGACGTGAGCGAACGGTCGATGACCGTAGCCCGACGATCTTCGCGATCTCGTCCGAACGCAGTCCGTAGTAATATTTCTGCATGATGATG
>JAFPXW010000260.1 GCA_017394565.1 Oscillospiraceae bacterium
AGTGCGCCTTGCCTTAGTTCGTAGTGCGTAGTGCGTAGTGCGTAGTTTCGGTGCGCCTACGGCGCGGATCTAAAATAGGCTTACTAAAAGGCGAAACCCTCGACTAAGAGAAATCATCCTTAGTCGGGGGTTTTTTAGTTGTGAGTGATGGGGTTTGGGGCGAAGCCCCATTATAAACATCGCGTAGCGATACCACAACTACGCACTACGCACTACGCACTACGAACTACGAACTAAGGCAAGGCGCACTACGAACTTTCCTCCGTCGCTTCCGGTTCCGTCGCTTCCGGTTCCGTCGCTTCCGGTTCCGTCGTTTCCCTCGGTGCCACATACGTTTCCACCTGCTCGCCCTCCGGTCGGGGGATCACGACGGCGCTGTAGCGGTCCATTTCCTCGCAGCGTGTTTCCACCAGCTCACGGGAATAACGGGTGCCGGTGCCGTAGGCGTAGGGATCGTTGAAATAGTAGTACTCCTCGTCGTAGCCGATCAGTACCAGACAATGCTCGTTCGCCAGCCAGTCGTACCATTCGTCGGTCGGCTGCCCCTTGGTGTCGGTCAGGTACCAGCCCATGTGCGGAAAGCTCTGCACCATCGAGATCGTCGCCCAGATGAGGACAGGTCTGCCCTGCGGGATGTACGTTTCGGCAAGCTCGGCAATGGGCGTGCCGGTCGTGTCCACCGCCATCCAGTTTTTGGGGAGCAGGTCGTTCATCATGTCGCAGATGATCGGCGAGAAGCACCCGAACGCTGTCGGATCCCACGGGCTTCCGATGAACGCCTCGGACGGGTGCGGCGCACAGTCCTTGCCGTCGATGGTGGTCGGGTACTGGCAGTCCATGCGGTCGATGATGTCCTGGATATCGACCTCGGTCTTGGTGTAATATTCGAGCAGCATTTTCGCGCTGACAAGCTCGCATCCGGTCGGCAGAAGCCCATGCTGCGAGTAATACGGCACGTCCTCGATCTTGCATTCCGCCGGCGGCTCCGTAGGGGGCTCTGTGGTGGGCGGTTCTGTCGTGGGCGGCTCGGTGGTCGGGGCTTCGGTGGTGGGCGGTTCGGTGAGGATGACCACGGCCTCCAGTGTTTCCGCCGTTTGTGATTCGCTGGAATTGCCGAGATTGCTCCAGTAACCGCGTGCTGCACGCATCCCCATGACGGCAGCGGCGATGAGCAGCCCCACAGCCACGCATCCGAACGCAATGAGCGGCGTGCGGTATCTTGTGAAAAATGCCTTGATTTGTTGCAGCAAACTGCTCTCCCTCCCTGTCCGTCAGACGTATCTCACGCCCTGCGTACAGGGCATCTATTTTATCATAGCATATTTGTCGGGAAATGTCAAGGAAAGGAGGGGTGAGGAATTAGGAATGAGGAATGTGGGAAATTAGGAATGAGGAATTAGGAATGAGGAATGAATGTGTCCGGCTTTCGCCGGACGGATTTTAAGCAGGCAGCCCAAATCTTGCGATTCACACACCAAATCTTTGATTTGGTGCTGATCGCTTATGCAGAGCTAAATAGGCTTACGAATAGGCAAATCCTATGATTCAGAGAAATCATTACGCATGAAATCTCTAATTCCTAATTCCTCATTCCTCATTCCTAATTCCTCACCCCTCATTCCTCACTCCTCATTCCTAATTCCTCCTTGCATTTCCCTCCGTTCTGTGCTATAATAAATTGAACCGAAAAAAATCCCCTCTGTACAGAAAGGTGACGCATCATGGAAATCCCGAATCCTTACGAAGAAAGTATTGTCCGCAAGTTTACACGCCCGATCTGGCACCAGTTCCTCAAGGGCATCAAGGAGTATGACCTCATCTCGGAGGGCGACAAGATCGCTGTCTGTATCTCCGGCGGCAAGGACTCCATGATGATGGCGAAATGCATCCAGCGTCTCCAGCGCTACAGCAAGTTCCCCTTCGAGGTCGAATACATCGTCATGGATCCCGGCTACAACGAGCGCAATCGCCAGCGCATTATCGACAATGCCGCCCTCATCGGCATCCCGATCCGGATCTTTGAGGTGCGTATTTTCGATGTGGTGGCGAATATGGAGCAGAATCCGTGCTATATGTGCGCCCGGATGCGCCGCGGCCATCTGTATAAATTCGCACAGGATCTCGGCTGCAACAAGATCGCGCTGGGGCATCACTTCGACGACGTGATCGAGACCATCCTGATGGGAATGCTGTACGGCTCGCAGATCCAGACGATGATGCCGAAGATCCACTCGGAGAATTTCGACGGCATGGAACTGATCCGGCCGCTGTATCTCGTGCGCGAGAAGGACATCCTCGCGTGGAAGGACTACAACCATCTGGAGTTCATCCAGTGCGCGTGCCGCATGACGGAACACATCGACCAGTCCGGCGACGGCATCGGCAATTCCAAGCGTCAGGAAGTCAAGGCACTCCTCGCAGAACTCCGCAAGAAAAGCCCTGCCATCGACAAGAATATTTTCCGCAGCGTCGAAAACGTCAACCTCCGCACGATCATCTCCTACCACGACGGGCCGGAGTACCATCACTTCCTGGACGACTACGACAAGCGCATCACGAATCACGGACAGAAACAGGGGGAGAAGCGGAATTAATTAGGAATTAGGAATGAGGAATGAGGAATTTTAATGCGTAATGCGTAATTTATGTGTCGCCTATCGGCGACGTATAAAATGAAAAATCGCCCTAAGTCTGCCGCTTTTCCTTTTCGTATGCCTGATTTAAAAAAAGCGCCGTCAGGCGCACCAAAATTCCTAATTCCTAATTTCTCATTCCTCATTTCACAAAAGAAAGGAAGCTGACCAACCATGAGCCAATCTCCATTCGAGCGGACGGCGCTCCTCCTCGGGGAGGGGGCGGTGGCGAAGCTGCGGGCTTCGCGTGTGGCGGTGTTTGGCGTGGGCGGTGTCGGCGGATTTGCGGTCGAGGCGCTGGCGAGAGCCGGCATCGGCACGCTCGATCTGATCGACCACGACACCGTTTCCGTCACGAACCTCAACCGCCAGATCGTCGCACTCCATTCGACCATCGGCAAGCTGAAGGTCGATGTCGCCGCCGAGCGCATCCACGATATTTGTCCGGATACCATCGTGAATGCCCACCGGTGCTTCTATCTGCCGGAAACGGCGGAGGCATTTGATTTCACGCAGTACGACTACGTCATTGACGCCATCGACACCGTCAGCGGAAAAATGGCGCTCATCGAACGCGCCAAAGCCGCCGGTACGCCGATCATCTGTGCCATGGGCGCCGGCAACAAGCTCGATCCGACGCGGTTTCAGGTGGCGGACATCTCGAAAACGCAGGGCTGCCCCTTAGCGAAAGTCATTCGCCTGGAATGCCGCAAGCGCGGTATCCGGAATCTGAAAGTCGTCTACTCCGACGAAACGCCCATCCGCCCCGCCAACGCCCCGAAGGATCCCGAATCCGGCAAAGTCACCCCCGGCTCGCTGTCGTTCGTCCCGTCCGTGATGGGACTGATCCTCGCCGGCGAGGTCATAAAAGATCTTACACGCGATTTTCACTGAATCTTCAAGGGAATTTTAAGATTTGGGGGTATAATTAGAATTAGAAAGTACATTTGGTGCTTGAAATAGTGCGTAGTGCGTGGTGCGTGGTTCGTAGTTGTGGTGTCCGCTGCGCGGACGGTTTTAAAATAGGCTTACGAATAGACGAAACTGCTGACTAAGAGAAATCATCCTGAGCCGATGGCTTTTAGTTGTGAGCTCTGAACGCTAAACTCCCAACTGGGGTTTATAAACGTCGCCGACAGGCGACACCACAACTACGCACTACGCACTACGAACTACGAACTGATCCGAAGGGAGGTATCCCCATGAAACCGATCCGCGTTGCCCTGATCCCGGCGTATCAGCCGGATGAACTGCTTTGCGATCTGCTGCATGAGCTGGCATTGCGCGATTTTTTCCTCATCGTTGTCAATGACGGCAGCGGTGCGGAGTATGAACCGATCTTTGAGGAAGCCAGCCGCAGTGCGGTCATCCTCACCCACCATGAGAACCGCGGAAAAGGCGCGGCACTCCGCACCGGACTGCAATACCTGAAGGACAATTTCCCCTTTCATTACACCGTCGTGACGATGGATGCCGACGGTCAGCACCGCATCTGCGATGCCGAGCATCTCTGCCGCACTGCCGAAGAACATCCCGATGCCCTCATCCTCGGATGCCGCGATTTCAAGGGGAAGGTCCCGTTCCGTTCGCGCTTCGGCAACCGCATGACCAGCATCCTGTTCAAGCTCACGTCCGGCAGATACGTCAGCGATACCCAGACGGGACTGCGTGCTTTTTCCGATGCGCTGACACCGGTGATGCTGACGATTTCCGGCGACCGCTACGAGTACGAAATGAACGTCCTCTCGCACTTTGCACGCGCAAAGCTCCCCATGCACGAGGTCCGCATCCGCACCATCTATATCGACGACAACAAGGGCTCGCACTTCCATCCGCTGCGCGATTCGTTCCGCATTTATAAGGAACTGCTGAAATTCTCCCTCTCGTCGTTCGTGTGCTTTTTGCTGGATTTTCTGCTGTACTGCGTGATCCTCGGCGTGTCCGGCTCGGAGACGACCGCCAATCTCTTAGCGCGTGTCGTGAGTTCCATCGCCAATTACAGCATCAACCGCTGGCTGGTGTTCCGCGATGACCAGACGCTCATGAAGACCGCATCGCAGTATTTTGCACTCGTCGTCTTGATCCTCCTGTGCAATACCGCGCTCCTGTGGCTGTTTGTGAATGTCTGCCGCATGAACCCGTATGCCGGCAAGATCCTCACCGAGGTGATCCTGTTCCTGGTCAGCTGGATCGTACAGCACTCGTTCATCTTCCGCAGAAAGAAGGGATCCGCATGAAACACTGGCAATGTGCTGTGGCTTACGGAGCGCTCGTCGCAGCCTTCACGGGCTATGTGATGCTCGACACGTTCCTGCTGCCGTCCATGCAGACGACTGCCGTGAGCGTGAATACGTCCATGTTTGCCGACGTGCAGGCGGACACGCTCCCACCGGAGGAAGCTGCCGAAACCACGACCGAAACCGCTTCCAATGCATCCGAAACAAAATCCGAAACACAAGCCGAAGCATCAGAGAAATCCCATCGCGGCAGGAAACATTCGCGTTCGGAGCAAAACCAGACACAGGCTGCACCGGCTGAAATGACGGAAACGACCGAAGCTGCTGAAAATTCCGGAAATGCCGTCACTTCCGGCACGACCTACGAAAATGAGAACGCACGCATCACGCTGACGCAGTACCGCGAATACGGGACGGATATCTACGTTGCGGATGTGCAGCTGAGCTCCGCGCAGTACCTCGAAACGGCGTTCGCGGACGACCTCTACGGCAAGAACGTGACCGCCGCGACCTCGGACATTGCCGAAGCGCACGATGCCGTGCTTGCCATCAACGGCGATTTCTACGGCGCCCGGGAACAGGGCATCGTCATCCGGAATGGCGTGGTTTACCGTGACGGCGGCGATGCCGATACGGACGTGCTTTGCGTGTATGCGGACGGGCATTTCGGCATCACGAATGCCGCGCAGAGCGATGCGCAGTCACTGGTGGACGCCGGTGTCTGGCAGGCATTCTCGTTCGGGCCGGCGCTCGTGGAAGATGGAAATATCGCCGTTTCCACCAGTGCGGAAGTCGCGCAGTCCATGCAGTCGAATCCGCGCACGGCGATCGGCATGATCGAGCCCTTGCACTATGTATTCGTCGTGTCCGAC
>JAFPXW010000261.1 GCA_017394565.1 Oscillospiraceae bacterium
ATGACGGCGCCCACGGTGTTGACCTTGTTCAGAATCCCTGCAAGTGCCGAGTAGATCACACCCTCCAGGTTGATCCAGGCAAGAAGGAGTATCTTTGAGAAGCTCACAGCGGCAGACTGGATGGCCATGGGGATGCCGAGCTCGACAAGCGGCTTCAGGGTGTCCGCATGGATTGCGAAGCTTCGGAGCTTGAAGTCAAAGCCGAAGCTCTCACGTCTGATGTAGAGGTAGACCAGGGATGCCACAAAGCTAACGCCCTGCCCTATGACCGTCGCCAAGGCCGCACCGAAGACGCCCATGTGAAGAGGAACCACGAAGATGTAGTCCAGCACAATGTTCAGAACGGAGGCTATCCCAACAAAGACGAACGGCCTTTTGCTGTCGCCCATGCCGCGAAGTATTGCCGAAACGACGTTGTAGCCGTAGATGAACACCAACCCCGCGATGCAGGTGACCATGTAGTCCATGGCATAGTCGAAGGATTCGGCCGGTGTGTTCAAGGCCCTGAGGATGCCGAAGCGGAAGGCAAAGCACACCACCGCTGCTGCCGGGACAAATGTCCACAGCTTTGCGATGAGTGCGACCGCTGCAATGATACCTCCGCATAAAATGCAAAAATCCCGGATATTCCAGAACCACAGCTTGACTGCGGAACGGAGATTTTCCGGGTAGATGTAGGTTTTCATAAGCTCTCCTTTCTTAATGCTTTGCGATCAATTTCACCGCCCGTGATCCCATGCTGACCGCACTGGAAACCGACATCATGTTGATATGTGTCGAAGTGTCCAGACCGAACATCTGCGCAATCCGCGGCACCTCATTGGCCGACAGGCAGATACCCAGCGAAAGGAGTGGGCTGGTCGGGAATGTCAGCAGTCCGAGATAGAGAATTGTCGTCTGCAAAAATGCTGTGAGACATGTTGCGATCACTTGCTTGCACCATCCGTAGAAGCCGTCTGTAAAGCCTCGCGGTACACCAAACATATACAGTGAGCCGACTGCGATCTGGCACAGCAGAATGCCGCCTCTTTTGATATTCGCCAACACCACTTTCACGGTACAATACCCGAACATGATAATAAAAAACAGGTTCGCCGTAGTATGCACACCGTTCAGTTCATCTATGATGTACTGCGCCGCTTGGATCACATTGCTTGGCGAGGACTGCACAAATGTGGCAATCAATTCATGGGCAAAAGTGCCTTGCAGCGACACGCAGAATGAATATAAATTCTGCGGTACGACTGTCACAAGGCTTGCCGCAAAAAAGCCTTTGAGCGTATTCATACACAGATTCTTGATATTGTTCTGCCCACCTTCGTATGCGATCGCCGTGTCAAATACCGACACGATAAAGCCACATCCAAAGAGCATCCATGCCAGATTGTAAAACAGCCCGATGAATGACTGCACCCATGGCAGGCTGAAAATGTCCGTAGCGCTGGTGTTGATGAGCCGAAAAATTTCGGTGATGCAGTGATAGACCATCCCATACGTCCACTCAAACATGGCATCGAATACGGCATCTGCAATGTCGTTTGTCGTGTTTACAGTTGCCGTCCATGCGGCTGAAACAGCATCTTCCATCCAGTTCAGCGCATCGCTTACCCAATCAAGCATTGGTATCACCCCCGATCCTGTATAGGTTTGAACTCATCCCGCCGTGTGTCCGGTGCCGGTGCTGCCGGGTAAGCAAACCGGCATCCTCCAATTCTTTCAGCGCCCGGAACACGGTGCTTTTGCTGATGTGCAGATCATTTGCGACCGTCCGCACAGCAGGATAACATGTGCCGTTTTTGTTCGCTTTGTCACACAGATACACGAACACGCAGACTGCCTTGCCGGACAATGGACTGCTGTAAATTTCCTTCGGAATAATCACGATTACCTCCTGTCTGTCTTAACGGAGAAATGCCTTCCGGGATTGGGCGGTTCCTCAAAGTCCGTGAACTCCATCTCCATCGGCATCTCCCTTTTCTGTGGATATTTCATCTCAACCGCCCTGAATAATGTCTCACGCTCCATGTATGACACTGCCCGTGCGCCCCTGTCTGACAATACATACGGTTCTTCAAACTGAATGCCCCATTTGAAGTACAGCTTCAGCGGCGAGATCATCGGGTGCGTGCCGGTTTTCATGACGATGAACTGTCCTTTTGGCATGGATTTCAGCTCGTCCACGGTCATCAGCGGTCTGCCAATCATCTGCAATGATGAGGAATTGTCCTTGCCGTGCGATACGCTGCCGGACTGTACCGTCTGCTCACCAAGCGCTTTGGAAAGAACTTCTGCGGACTGTGAATTTGGTGCAAAGCCGCCGAAAACAGTCAACTGCGTGTTGTCTGTAATGATCTCCTGCCCCTCCTTCCCGTAGGTTTGTTCGAGCTGTGCAAAGCTCTGGATAATCGCCACAATGCTGATCTTGCGGGAGCGTCCTGCGGAGAACATGGACTCCAGCCCCTCGATCTTCGGGAAGGTACCCAGCTCATCCGTGTAGAACATCACCCGGTTCGGAAGTGCCCCGCCGTGTTCGTCTGCGATGACCAGAATCTCCCGATAGAGCTGCTGGATCAGGAGCGATACCATGAAATACTTGCTTTGATCTTCCTCCGGAAGCACCAGAAACACAGCGGATTTTTCCGAGCAGAATTTCTCAGCATCGATCGCCGTACCAAAGCATAAAATCTGCTCCATTTCGCTGTCCAGAAAGCTGTTCAGCCGGGATAATGCTGTGGAAAGCACGGACATCATCGCCTGATCGGAGGTGTTTAGTGCAGCCCCGGCGAGCCATTTGGCCTTGTGGTCGCTCGGCAGCTTTTCCATAAGGCTCGTAAAATACATCGGCGGTTTATCCTTTGGAGACTTTGGCTGCGGCTTGGCGGTCAGGTCTTGGATCAGCTTGAAAACGCTGACGATATGGCGTTCATTCGGCTCTCCAAATTCCGCAAGAA
>JAFPXW010000262.1 GCA_017394565.1 Oscillospiraceae bacterium
AGCGAACAGCGGCGCTCGTTCCTCGCTGGCTGCCTGCTTATCCCCAGGAAGGGGGCTTTACTTGCAGGGGGCTGCGGCGAACGCCCCGTCCCCTCTGCTTCGCGTGGCTCAGCATCTCCCCACCCCGTGGGGAGTCACCCTGCACCCGCTTGCTTTCTAAAGTTGTTAGCATTGTATCAGAAATTACTCATTTGCCGCGAACTTGCCGTTCTCGTAGCGGATCTTGCCGGCACGGATCAGCGGCAGGGTGCTTTCGAGGATGCGTCCGTAACGAACGTGCCCCTCTGCGACCAATTCAGCCGCAGTCATGGGCTTTGCGTAGACCGCACGCAGCACCACCAGCTCTGCCGGTGTCGGATCGGCGCTGACCGGCGGCTGTGCAGGCATCGGCGGATTCGGAAGCTCCTCGGCTTCCTCCCCAGCTTCCTGCGGAATTTCATGGCTTTCCTCAGCCGGCTGCTCTGCTTCCGCAACAGGTGCTGTTTCCTCCGCAGTATCGTCATTTTCGGTCGAATCTGCGAGGATCTCCTGCGCTTCCGCAGCGGCATTGGCTGCTTCCTTGGCTGCCTTGGCTTCGAGCAGAACGGCCTTTGCAGCTGCAAACGCCTGCTCGTTTTCCTCGGTCAGGACCGCAAGGGATACATCGTCGCGCGTGTGCTCCGCAGAGATCTCGCTGATGGCTTCCTTGATGTATTCATCGCCGGAACCGAACAGCGTGCAGGCTGCTGCGGTGCGCAGGATGTTCAGACCGTCGGTATCGCGGCGTGTCAGGTAATCCGCGCCGTCAGTAAATACCGCAAATGCGAGGAAATCCGACTGTGTGAGCGTGCCGCCCCATGCGGACATATGTGCATCCGCGCCATCGGGATCATTGGTGTAGACGGTGCGCTTTCTGGAACTGTCGCGGTACGGTGCGATCAGGACAGACGGCTTGAGGTTATGGTCATACGCCACAACAGTGCCGTCGCCGATAGAAATCGCCAGAAATTCGCCGTTTGCGCGAACTGCCACTGCCGAAACGGTCGCACGCAGTTCCTCATAGCGGAATTCGCCGCCGCCGGCAACGGTCTCGATCGAGCTGTCGAGCATCTGGAGTGCCGTGCGCTTGAAATCGTTCTTCTCTGCGATGCGCCAGGTCGCCGGATCGCGGAAGAATGCGATGATGGTGTCCACATTGATGCGAGCCGCCGCAACCGCAGCCTCAGGGCTGTTCTTGCCGGCCTTGCCGTCTGCAACGGCGATGATGCTGACTTCTTCGTCAGTGTAGGTTTCCGCCAGATCCTGGCAGATCTGGAGTTCCGGATCGGGTTCTGCCGCGTGACGGCGGCCGATCACATAGCCAAATCCTGTTTTCATTCCGCAGCGCCTCCCTTCAGGATCCCCATTTCCTCATAATCGAGCATCAGACGCTCGAGGATATTGTTCCACTTATGGAAGCTGCAAGCTGCGCCATTGACGTAAATACGCTCCAGATCGAGCTGGAAAGCTTCCGGTACGTTCTCGGCTTCTGCCAGAACCGGCAGCATGGAGGCCAGGGCGTCCCCGCGCTCCTCATTGCCAAAGAGCAGCAGGAAGAAGACACGGCGCACCGCATTGTCGCGATCCTCCGCGGTTTCCCACTCGGTCACGAGGCACTTGCCGGTCTGGAACACGAGCGTTCTCTCCGGAACCGGTACCATGCCGTCGCTGCGCTTCTTCATCTGCACGAGGAGGTTGGCCGTAGCAAAGGTGCGTGTCGTGAAGTCCAGTTCCTCGCCGGTGAGTGCTTCCTTCGTAAACTGCGGCGGAAGCAGGGTGCCCCATGCGTCATGAAATCGCTTGCCATAGAGCTTTTCGCCGCCAAGCTCGGACAGGCAGTCGCCCATTGCCAGCAGTCTGCCGTTCTCGGCAGCGTAGATGTTCGGGATGACCTCGGACTCGATCACGAGGCTGTTGCCTGCGTCGTCGATCAGCATACTGTTCAGACGGCGGATCTCCGAAAGCGCCTCAGCAGCGTCCCACTTGCCGTCGGACAGCATTGCGAAGTGGTTGTCCTTGAAGGAGCGATTGAGAACGCGAGCCAGATCAGTCGCCATCTGTGTTCTGGTGATCACGATCAGGCGCTTTTCCTGCTGTAAGTGATAGATATTTTCGACAAGCTCCGGAGGTGCGGTGCAGGTAAGCTTCGGCATTCTTGCCATCGCTTCGGGCATTTGCGCACCTTCTTCAATGATAATTGCCTCTGCATACTTGATGAGCAGCTGCTCGTCCTCGGGGGACAGCGCTGTCATCTCCGCAGCATCAAGGCGGATGGTTTCGTCCATTGGTCATCCTCGCTTTCTTTATATAGTTTCATCTGTGGTATCTCTATTTCCCCCGATCAGCAGGGGAATACAGTTTTTCACCTATTATTATACCATTTTTTATCAGTTCTTGTCAAGGCGTTGGATTCATCTTTGAGGCTTTCGTCGTTCAGCCGAATTTTTTCATTGCTATCTGTATATCTTGCACAAAAAGCCGATCTCTCACAAAAATGCACCCTGCTTTTTGGCAAGGTGCATCTGCATTGATACAATCTCTAACCGGTTCGATGAAAAGATTTGCCGGTAGGCGTTCGCTGCGATAGGAAAGCGCCCGCAGGCGGGCTGTCGCCCGGCAAGGGCGTTTGACGACGCGCAGCGGACGGATAGCGGTAAAGATTTTCATTGGTTCGGTTAGAGATTCGTATTAGAACCTGTCTTCAAAAGCTGCCGTGGCATCTTGTGAAGACAGGTTCTTATTCCGTCACGCCTTCGGTTTCCATCACGATGGAGGAACCGTCGCTGACGGCAGTGATATTGCCGTCCTGATAGGTGACGTAGGTTTCGACATTCTGCGCCGCAAGCTGCTGCATCGTGACTGCCGAGAGGTTCTCATCATCGGTGGAGATCACACCGTATTCCGGTGTCACCGCCGCCAGGAATTCCGGCAGATTCGCAAGCTCGCGCCCGTGGTAGGGGACCTTCAGCAGGTCGCAGTCGCCCAGATCCATGATCTCGCTCAGGCGTTCCTGCATGGCATCGCCGGTAAACAGCATCACCTCGTCGTGATGCTCGACCTTGACGACGAGGGAGCAGTTGTTATCATAGCCGTCCTGATAGTCCGCAGACTTGTGCGGATAGATCGTAAACCGCGCATCATCGAGCATAAAGCTGTAGGTGTCTGTCGGGATCTCGAAATGCAGACCGGCGGTATCCATCGCGGTGCAGAGTTTCTCATACTCTGCGGATTCCTCGCTGTAATCCGCGCCGATGACGTGCCACACATTGAAATTCTCGACAACCTTTGCCGCACCGCCGATGTGATCCTGATCGTAATGCGAGAGGATCATGTAATCAATGTCCGTCACGCCGTATTCCTGCAATCTTGCGACCATTTTCTTGCCGTCGGACTTCTCGCCGCAGTCGAGGACGACGGTGTGATCTGCCGTTTGCAGGATCATGCCGTCCGCTTTGCCGACCTTCATGAAGGTCACGGTCAGGGGGGTGGCAGGGATGGCTTCGGTGGTTTCCTGCACGGAGGACGTATCCGCCGTTTTGCCGCACCCGACAAGAACGAGTGTCAGTGCGCTTACCAATGCTGTCAGTTTCCGTTTCATGAGGGATGCTCCTTTCCGATGTATGCAAAACAGCCCCGTCGGGGGAGGACGGGGCTATTTTGCAGAGATATCTTTTTGAGAGGGTTATCGTATGTTCATTTCCTTTAGCTTGATTACAGTATACCCCTCATTGCTTAAAAGAATCTTAAATTTTAGCAAAAATATTCCGCAGAGTGATATTTTTTAGTTTATGGCTGTAAATATGTGCGAACGGCGGCGCGGAGCGCATCTGATGAGCGCGACAGCATCAAAGCACCTGCTGTCCAGATCAGGCACGATGGGATCAGCGGCACGATCGCCGTCAGAAATCCGCCCCGAAAGCAGATCAGCCATAGCGTCAGCGCTGTCGGCGGTACTGCCAGAATGATCCAGAGTGCCAGCAGCAGCGGATGCTGCCGCAGTCGCCCTTTGACAAGACACCCGTTCGGATGATCCTGCAATTCGAGCAGAATCGTCGGCGCAAAAAGCTGATCTGTCTGATGCAGCCGCCAACCGCCGTCTTGCAGTGAACCGCAAAGTCCGACGGATGCATCCAATGCAGCATTCAGCCGGTCTTCCAACAGCTCACGCGGCATCGGTGACAGCATTTGAAAAGATGCCGTTGGTTCGTCCTTTTTCGTTTTGATGCGGCGTTTGCGTGGAAGCTGTTCCACATCGCACACGCCGATCAGGTTCAGCACAGTTTCCCGTGTTTCACGCATCAAAGGAATGAGCAGACTGCCGCTTACAAAGATACCGAGAACCAGCATGATCGCACCGTGTATGACAAAAGCGGCTGTCATTTCATTCGACTTCAGCAATTCGGACAGCATCAGACACAGCACAAATCCGAACCATGCTGCCAGAAACAGTTTCGTGATCGTGGGCAGACGAATCTCCACATCAGCATAACAGCCGGATTCCTGCGGGGTCAGACGGATCGTGACTTCCATGCCGCGTGACAGGAGATTCCTGTTGCTATGCGGCGCACCATAACGCAGCCGGAACAGCTTTTCACGCTGATCAAACGCACCGATCAGCCGATTCTCTGGTGGAATGTACCGCGCCCATCGTTCCTCACTGCGGGAAGCGTTCTGCATCCGCACCGCCTCCGCCGGTGACCTGACCCCTGCACGGATCCTGCTCCATGTTTCCGCCGCCGAAGCACTTGTCCGGCAGCGGAAATGATCGTAAAACAGCCTTTTCATTGCTGTGATCGGCGATTTACGCCTCTCTCAGCTCCGCACCCATCTTCGCAAGTGCCTTGAAAACACGCTTCATAGCGGCATCTGCCTGCTCGGTGGTCATGGTTTCCTCGTAATTGCGCATCACGATGTTGAATGCAACGGACTTCTTGCCCTTTTCGATCTGCTCACCGCGGTAAACGTCGAACAGCTCGACCTTTTCGAGGTATCTGCCGACTGCTTCTGCGATGGCTTCCTCCAGATCGCCGACCGCGATCTCCTCTGCGCAAACAAGCGCGATGTCACGTGTCATGGCCGGGAACTTCGGCAGGGGCTTGTAGGTCACTTCGGTATTGGAAACTGCAAAGAGCGTCGGAATATCGAGCTTTGCAACATAGGTTCTCACACCAAGGCCGTAAGTCTTCTGCACGTTCGGATGGATCTCGCCAAAGATGCCGACTGCCTTGTCACCTGCGTAGATGACAGCGCTTCTGCCCGGATGGAATGCAGACTTCTCGTCATACGGGCAATTCTCATCGCATCTGGTATACTTCACACCGGCTACGCCGAGCTTATCGAGGAGTGCTTCGAGTGCGCCCTTCATCGTGAAGAAATCAGCGTCGCCGCCATACATACCGACGGTCAGGCGGTGCGGTTCTTCCGGAAGCTTGTCGGGTTCGGTCGGGAGGTATTCCTTGCCGATCTCAAAGAGCCAAGCCTGTGCGTTGCGCTTATTGTAGTTATTTGCCAGAATTTCGAGCATTCCAGGGATCGTGGTGGTCTGCATCACGCTGGTGTCCTCGCCGAGAGGATTGGTGATGGTCACGGTCTTGCGGAGCTTAGAATCTGCCGGCAGTTCGATCTTGTCGAAGTACTTCGGCGAGATGAAGGAATAGGTCAGAATGCCGAAATAGCCCATGCCAGCCATCGTCTGTTCGATGGTGCGGTTGAATTTCTGCGCCGGGGTAAGCTGTGCATTGGCAACGCCCTTGACAACGGTGGACGGGATGTTGTTGTAGCCGTAGATTCTCGCTACTTCCTCTGCAATATCCGCCGGACGTGCGAGGTCGATGCGGAAGGACGGAGAGATGCACTCGCCGTTCTCGACCTTAATGTCCAGGCTGTTCAGGTACTTGACCATATCGGCTTCACTGATGTCCGTGCCAAGGAACGCATTGATCCACGCCGGATCGAACGGGATGTGATTCGGCTTCGGATCTGCGTGATTGCAGTCGATGGTGGTGCCGACCGGTTCACCTGCGCCGAGTTCTTCCACAAGCTGGAGGGCACGGGCGAGGGTGATCGGCATGGAGGTCTCATCCAGTCCCTTCTCGTAACGTGCGGACGCATCGGTACGCATCCCCAGACGCTTCGCGGTCAGGCGCACCTGTACCGGCTCGAAGTAAGCCGACTCGAATACCACGTCCACCGTATCGTCCATGATACCGGAATATTCGCCGCCCATGACACCTGCCACTGCGATCGGCTTCTCGGAATCGGCGATGATGAGCATATCATCCGCCAGCTCTCTCTCGATGCCGTCGAGGGTGGTGATCTTCTCGCCAGCCTTGGCATTTCTCACGCAGATCTTGCCATCCTTCACAAAGCGCAGGTCAAATGCGTGCATCGGCTGACCGTATTCGAGCATGACATAATTGGTGATGTCCACGAGATTGTTGATCGGGCGGACGCCGGACGCTCTCAGACGCTCACGCATCCAGCGCGGCGACGGGCCGACCTTGACATTGCGGACAAGACCTGCCACATAGCGGGTGCATTTCTCGGTATTCTGGATCTCGACGTTCAGCGTTCTGGTGATGTCCTCGTCAGAGCCGTTGAACTTGGGGGTGGGGACATTCAGCGGCACATTGAAGGTCGCGGATGCTTCTCTTGCCAGACCGATGACGGACAGGCAGTCCGGGCGGTTCGAGGTGATCTCGAATTCGACCGATACATCATCGACACCGAGCGCAGAAGTCACATCCTGACCGGGCTTGCAGTCCTCCTGCAGGATGAAAACGCTCTCCGGATCCGCATACGGGAAATCATTCTGCGTCAGACCGAGAGTTTCCAGGCCGCAGAACATACCGCGGCTCTCGACACCGCGCACCTTTGCGACCTTGATGGTCATGGACTCGTTGCCCTCGTGTACCGTTGTGCCGGGGGTTGCGACCGGAACGAGGTCGCCTTCCTGGACATTCTTGGCATTGGTCACGATCTGGACAGGCTCATCGCCGCCCATATCCACGGAGCAAACAAACAGCGCATCCGCATTTTCGTGAACCTTCTTGGAAAGGATCCTGCCGACAACGAAGCCTTCCAGACGCTTTGCTTCCTCCTCGTAAGCTTCGACCTTAGAACCGCTGAGCGTCATGGCAGCGCAGAATTCCTTCGGTGTAACATTGGTCTGGACATAATCTGCCAGCCATCTGAGTGATAAATTCATGGGGTATACCCTCCTTGATTGGTATTAGCATACGGCGAACCCTTGGGATATTTCGCCTTCTTGATATAAAACTCCAATTTCAGCCGGACTTTCTCGTGATCCTGCACGAGTGCCGCACGTTTCCGGACGAGAAGCTGCGTTTCAAAGCCGTCTGCTTCCGTCAGGATCATGTACTGATCCCTGAGCGTGCCGGAGATCGCATTGTAATGATCGCCGAACCGCCATGTGGCAATATCCGCATAGCGCAGCAGCAGCCGTTCATGCGGCGCATAGAGATAGTCTTTCAGGAAATAGAACGTCCCGTACTGCAATTCTGCCGTGGAAAGCTCGCTCTCCAGCGCCCAGAAATCATGTTCCGGAATGGCAGCCAGACGTTCCGCGCGCTTGCGGTATTCCTGCCGGACATGCGCAGACTGCATCACCCAGAGGATCACCAGCACCAGCCCCAACAGAAACGCAACGACGATCATTGCCGCGAGCCGCGGCAGCTCGATGCGATCCCCGAAATGCCGGAACAGAGCGATCACGCCCATCGAAACGGCGATGATCCCCAATGGGAAACCGAATTCCACCAGCCAGACATCGCGTTTTCTCGGCATCAGTCTGCGGAACAGCGGACAGCCCAGCAGATCTTCATTGAGTATGACCTTGATCATATTTCCCGAAAAAAAGCCGGACTTACTTGAACTGTTCGAGGAATCTGGTGTCGTTCTCGAACAGCAGACGCATATCGGAGATGTTGTATCTTCTCATGACGATACGCTCCAGTCCCAGACCGAACGCAAAACCGGAATAAACAGAGCTGTCGATACCGGAATTCTCCAGCACCCACGGATGCACCATACCTGCACCCAGCAGCTCGATGTAGCCCTCGTTCTTGCACATACGGCAGCCCTTGCCCATGCACTGGAAGCACATCACATCGACCTCAGCGGACGGCTCGGTGAACGGGAAGTGGTGCGGACGCAGACGGATCTTGCAGTCATCGCCGTACAGACGCTGCATCAGGAGTTCGAGTGTACCCTTGAGGTCAGCCATGGTGATACCCTTGTCGATGACCAGGCCCTCGATCTGATGGAACAGCGGAGAATGTGTCGCATCCACGGCATCGCTGCGGTATACACGTCCCAGAGAGATCACGCGGATCGGCGGCTTCTGGGTTTCCATGACATGGACCTGCACGGAGGATGTCTGGGTTCTCAGCAGGATGTTG
This sequence comes from Oscillospiraceae bacterium, assembly GCA_017394565.1. Lineage (GTDB taxonomy): Bacteria > Bacillota > Clostridia > Oscillospirales > Ruminococcaceae > UBA3855. Next base: position 8,439 of record JAFPXW010000262.1, read on the forward strand.
TCGGTAATATAGAAGGTATCCTGTGTATCACGCGCCGGATGGTTGGGCGGCAGATTCAGTGCCTCGAAGTTATAGTAATCGTACTCGACCTCCGGACCGTCAGCCACGGAGAAGCCCATGCCGAGGAAGATCTCCTTGACCTCGTTCTCGACGATCTGCAGCGGATGCAGGCTGCCGGTCTTGGGTGCCTTGCCGGGCATGGTGATGTCGAGCGTTTCTGCTGCGATCTTGGCGTTCTGAGCCGTGCTCTGGAGTGCCTTGGTCTTGTCTGCGAGCATGGTTTCGAGCTGGCTTCTCACCTGATTGGCGAGCTGTCCCATGGCCGGGCGCTCCTCTGCGGAGAGCTTGCCCATCTGCTTGAGAATACCGGTCAGTTCGCCCTTCTTGCCGAGGAGACCTACACGCAGCTCCTCAAGTGCCTTGAGGTCAGCGACAGACGAGATCGCCTCGCGAGCGCGTTCCTCGATGTTTTTCAGTTGTTCCTTCATACTTTCACCTCAAATTTTAGTTGGTGCGCGTTGCGCGTATTGAATCAGTGCGTAGTGCATAGTGCGTAATGCGTAGTTTCGGTGTCCGCTTTGCGGACGTTTTTTATATTTATATAATGATCGCGCAGCGATCTCCATTGACTACGAACTACGCACCACGCACTACGAACTAAAAAAAGCGCCCTCATCCAATCAGGACAAGACGCGCTTGCTTTACCACCCATTGGAGGGGAGCTATCACTCCCTTTGTCCTTAATGCGGACACCACATCGCCGCTTACAACGCAAACAGTCCGCAGGGGACTTCGCTTCGGCAGCGCCACTCGTGAGTGAACTTCACCATTCCGGTCAAACAGCGCACTTTCAGCAGGCGTGCGCCTCTCTGGGGGATGACGTGGAAATGACTACTCTCTCAGTCAACGTGTTATCTGTTTTCTATTATAACGCAAACTTCCGGAAAAAGCAAGAGGGCGGCGCAAAAAAATCCCCGAAATTCCAGACGGGATTTCGGGGGGATTTTTGTAAAAAGTAGCCAATAGACTTCCTCAAAAACGGGAGAAGTGCCGGATTCCGCAGGATAGTTTGTGACTGCCAAAGTGACTCGACTGCAGAAATACGGTACTTCGCAAGTTTCGAGGTGGTCTGATATTTACGGCTCGTCCGGCGCCTGGGGTGGTCGGCCCTCGCCGTGCGGCGGCATTTCGATGCCCTTCATCGCGAGCTTCATGAAATACGGTGTCACCAGAAAGATCAGCAGATACGCCACAACCAGACTGGTAATCATGCTTCTGAGCAGCATCGGCACATACGGCGGTGCCTGTCCGTGGCGGCTTGCGGTGAACCATGCCAGCGTGACCATCAGGAATGTGATGACCGGTGTGTAGATGAGATCCGACATCAGGGATTCCACGGCGCGTGCGGAGAGCGTGCCTTCCTGCAAGCCGAATTTCCGGTCAACCGCCAGATTGACCTTGCGCATCGGCAGGATCAGTCCGATCACGACGCTGACGATCAGGCTGACGAGAAAGCTGGAAAGAAAGCCCATCAGCGTGAAGTGCCCCGATGTGATATTCCCCGTCAGCGACAGCATCAAGCTAATGGATACGCCCATCAGGATGCCCATGCGGATTCCGATTTTTTTCATAATTACCCCTCCTGTATTGTGGATTCTTTTGTATAGTATAACACATTTCGAGAGGTTTGTCAACTGGGGGATTTGTATGATTTTTCATAACCATAAACGAAAGTAACCGCCCAGCTCCGGAAAAGTGAGGGCGGTTACTTCGTAACTTGTTTAAAACTTAGGGAGCAAGCCGTCAATCGGTGTGCTCTTGTTATTTATGGTATAGCACAGTTTCTTCCGGATGTCAAGCTGTTCCGGATAAATTTTTACAACGGCGAAGTCATATCAACACCGCACCTGCATTGTCGATCTTCAGGTCGTGTACCTGCCAGCCGGTCAGTCCGGCGTTGTCGAGGGAAAAACGCATTTTCCCCGCGAAATAGGTATTATCCTCGTCCGCGATCGCCATGACGGTGGGGCCTGCGCCGGAAATATACGCCGCATACGCACCGTGCGCATACGCAATGTCGAATACTTCCCTTGCATGAGGGATCAGCGCCATGCGGTAGGGCTGGTGGAGTTTGTCATGCACTGCCGTGCGCAGATTCTCGAACTTTCCGGTCAGGAGCGATGCCGAAAACAGCGCGGCACGCGACAGATTGTAGACTGCATCCTTATGCGTCACCTGCGAGGGCAGGCAGGCTCTCGCTTTCTCCGTTTTCAGCTCGAAATCCGGGATCATCGCCACAAAGCGCAGTTTCGTGAAGACTTCCTGCTTCACCCAGTGGACACGTCTGCCGTCAAATACCGCGGTCACGATGCCGCCGAGGAGGGCAGGTGCGGTATTGTCGGGATGCCCCTCGATCTGTGCCGCCAGATCGACCAGATCATCTGCGCCCAGCGGATTGCCCAGCAGGTGATTCGCACCGACCAGACCAGCCACGATGCAGGCCGAGCTTGATCCCAGGCCTCGTGTCATGGGGATGCGGTTCGTCTGAACGAGTTTCAGACCGGTCAGCTTCCTGCCGCAGACCTCATAGAGATCCTTGGCGGAAATGTAGATGAGATTGCTTTCGTCCATGGGGACGGGTGTGCCGTCTGCGGAGGAAATGTCGATGCGGTCGCTTTCCTCCATCTCCACATCGTTATAATATTGCAGCGCCAGTCCGAGGGCATCAAAGCCGGCACCGAGATTTGCGGACGTGGCAGGAACTTGCAGCTTGATCATAATTACAAGAACGCTCCTTTCGTGCTTTTCATCTTTA
>JAFPXW010000263.1 GCA_017394565.1 Oscillospiraceae bacterium
GTTTCGGCGAGGAAACGTTCATCCGCGAGTACGCCCACAAGGAATTTCACGACACGAGTTTCCGGAAGTTCCGTCACGACTGCGATGCACTGGCCGTCTGGGTGCAGGAACAGTTTCCGGACGGCGTCCACGCGGCGCTCATCGGCTCCACGGGCAGCGCCTACCTGACGGCATGGTTCGGCATCCAGTGTGCCGGCTGCGTGTCGGTTCCGCTGGATGTGGCAAACAGCGCAGAGAAAATCGCCGACGAGATCAACCGCTCCGACAGCGAGATCCTGTTTCTGGATGATCGCCATGTGCAGGACGCCACGGCATTTCGTGAACTGTGTCCGCAGGTAAAATATTACATCCACCTGCACAAACCGCAGGAAGGGATGCTGTTCCTCGGCGACCTGCTCTCGCAGTACGAGGGCAAAATCCCCACCGGCAGCCCAAAGCCGGAGGATCTGGCGGCGATCCTTTTTACCTCCGGCACCACCGGACAAAGCAAGGGCGTCATGCTGCGCCATTCCAACCTCGTGGACAACGCCACCTGTGAGCCGGATCTGGGATTTCACGGCAACAAGCGCCTGACGGTGCTGCCGATCCACCATGTGTTCTGCTTCACCTGCGATATTCTGTGCAGTCTGTGGTATGGACGGCTGCTGTGTGTGAATGATTCCATCATGCGCATCGTGAAGAATCTGAAGCTCTTCCAGCCGACAGATACGACATTCGTGCCGATGATCGCCGCTTCCATCCTCAAACGCATGGAGCAGATGGCGGAGAAACAGCCCGACCGTCCGGCGATCGGCAGGGAAGTATTCGGTGAGGGATTCCGCATCATCTATGCCGGCGGCGCATACCTCAGTCCGGAGATCATCCGCGGTTACAAATCATTTGGCATCGACGTGGCGCAGGGATACGGCATGACGGAGTGCGCACCGCGCATCTGCAATGGCATCAAAGATTGTCCGTATCCGGAATCCGTCGGCAGAGTCGTGCCGGGATGTGAAGTGAAGATCGTCGAGAACGAGATCTGGGTGAAAAGCCCTTCGGTCATGATGGGCTATTACAAGAATCCGGAGGAGACCGCGAATGCACTGACCGAGGACGGCTGGCTGCGGACGGGTGACCTGGGGTATCTGGAGGACGGCTACCTCTACATCACGGGCAGAAAGAAAAATCTCATCATCCTCGAAAACGGCGAGAATGTATCGCCGGAGGAGATCGAGAACAAGTTTGCGGCCTTCGCGCCGATCCGGGAGATGGTCGTATTTGAACATGACCACACGATCGCGGCAGAAATCTATGCGGATCCGGACTATGTTTCGGACGACATCGAGCGCGAGATCCAGGAAAAGATCGACGCCGTCAATGCGTCCTTCCCCCCTGCCAAGCGCATTGTGAAGGCCTTCTACCGCACAGAGGAATTTGAAAAGACGGCATCGAAGAAGATCCTCCGGTCGAGCGTGCAGAACCGGTGATCCGGTGATATATAGATCATGTTTCTTTACAAAAGGCGTACTGATGTTTCGGTACGTCTTTTTTTGATGGGAACGATTGACACGCGCCCTGTTTCCGTGCTACAATAAATGAAGAATCATTTTTAAAACTTTTTCAGAAAGAAATAAGAATTTGATAAGAATTTCATAGCAGTCTGATAAAGAACTCTCCGCCGGTTTATGCTATACTATAGTTACAGTAAACGATTTCCATTCGTCAAACCATTATGAAAAGGGAGTGTACTTATGAATTCTGTACTGCATACGGAAAAGCTGTGCAAGTCGTTCTCCAGCGGCGGCGTACAGCAGCACGTCATCAAAAATCTCGATCTGGACATCCGCAAGGAGGATTTCACCGTCATCATGGGCTCGTCCGGTTCCGGCAAATCCACCCTGCTCTACGCACTGTCCGGCATGGATAAGCCGACACTCGGCAAGGTGTATTTCGGGGACGAGGATATTTCCGCGCTGACCAATGACCAGCTGGCCGTGTTCCGCAGAAAGCACTGCGGCTTCGTGTTCCAGAGCATCTACCTTCTGGATAACATGACCGTCTTTGACAATGTCATGACCGGCGCCCTGGTGTCGCAGAAAAATTCTCCGGAACTCATCCGAAAAGCCGAGGAACTTCTGAAGAAAGTCGGCATGGGCGAGGATTCCTGGAAGAAATATCCCAACCAGCTCTCCGGCGGTGAATGCCAGCGTGTCGGTATCGTCCGCGCGGTGGTGAATGATCCGCAGATCCTCTTTGCCGATGAGCCGACCGGAAGCCTGAATTCCGCGTCCAGCCGGGATGTGCTGGATATTTTCACGGAGCTGCACGGCAAGGGACAGAGCATCGTCATGGTCACACACGACATCAAGACCGCCCTGCGCGGCAACCGCGTGATCTTTCTCTCGGACGGCGCGGTGGTCGGGGAATATGAGATGCCGCTTTATGGTACGGATGATCTCAGGGCTCGCCGCGAGGGATTACAGGATTTCCTCGACCGGATGGGATGGTGAGTGCTATGGAAAAGATCTTCCGTCTGTCGATGGCAAATCTCAAAAAGCACAAGCTCGAAACGGTGTCGCTGTTTCTGCTGATCCTGCTGTGTATGCTGCTGCTCGGCTCCGCACTCGGCGCCATGGTCGGCATCAAGTCCATCTTTCCGCAGATCGTGCAGCATACGCAGAGCTTTGAGAACTTCATCATGGTGCAGGAGAAAGTCTACGATCCGGAATTCAAGCACATCATCGAGGAGGATGAACGTGTGGAGGAGGTCGAATGCGTGGACATCCTCTACAGCATGAGTACGAACTATCTCGACCGTCAGGGAAAAGAACAGGCACTGTATCTGGTGTTCATCACCGAATCCAACAACAACAAGATCCAGAACACAGAGATCGTCACCACGCTGACGGATGCCGAGATCGCCTCCCTCGAACATCCGATCTATATGCCCTACACGATGCACGATTCGATGGGCTACAACGAGAACGACACCTTCGACGTGATCGTCGGCACGAAGAAATTCACCTTCACGATCGCAGGTTTCTATGATACGATGTTTTTCGATCAGGTCAGCGGCGGTGTCAAGATGATCGTGTCCGATGAGGATTACCACATCCTGTCGGCTGTCATCAACAATTATGTTGCCATGTTCTACAACGACCACCAGGGACAGGGCGGCGAAACGCTGTTTTATGATCTTCTGGATGCGATGGAAGCCTATTCCAGCACGGATGTCAAGAGCGGCATTATGGCACAGGTGTATGACGGCGTGGAGCTTGGCATCACCTATGCCGCCAATATGGTCATGGCACTGATGATCTCGATGGCAGTCATCATCATTCTGGCCGTGGCGTTCATGATCCGCTTCCGCATCGCCGGCGACATCCGGGAGCAGATCGTCAATATCGGCGTCCTCGAAGCCATCGGCTACACCTCGGGGGAGATCACGCTCTCCTATGTCATCGAATATCTCCTGATCGCAGGCGCCGGTCTGATCTTCGGCATCATTGGCAGCTTCCTCCTGACACCGGTCATGTTCCATGCCGGAGAGATCATCACCGAACACCGCGGCAGCGCCGGTATCACCGTCCTGCCGATCCTGCTGGCCGCCGCAGCGATCCTGCTGTTTGTGGGACTCATCGCATTCATCCGTGCCCGCAGGGTGAGGAATTATCCGCCTGTCGCAGCATTCCGCAAGGGACAGGGAGATCACCGCTTCGGCAAGGAGCATTTTCCGCTGCGCCGCACCAGAAGCAATGTCCACATCCGCCTTGCGCTCAAGGGATTCGTGGAGAACTGGCGGCAGAATCTCGGTCTGACGGTCTGCATCATGGTCGCCACAGCCGCAAGTGTGTTCAGTTTTGCGATGTTCACCTTCTTCTCCGGCGATATGAACGCCATTGCATCGACCGCAGGCATGGAGCTGAGTGATCTTCGCCTGGACATCATGCCGTCTGTCGATGCCTATGCGCTCGCAGAGGAACTCGAATCCATGCCGGAAGTCCGCAAGGCAACGCCCACGGCTGGTACAGATCTGCTCCTGACCGCGGCAGATTTCAATGAAGTGATGTTCACGGTCGGTTTTTCGAGCTTCGATGTGACGGAGAATATCTTCCCGTCGGCAGGCCGTTTTCCGGAGCATGACAACGAGATCATGGTGACGAATATGTTCGCACGTCACTACCATGTGAAGGTCGGCGACACCCTGACACTCGAATACCAGAAGGTGCAGAAGAACTACGTCATCACCGGCTTCGTGACCTCCAGCACGAACGGCGGTATCAATCTCTACATCACCGAGGACGGCATCAAGCGCCTGTACCCGAACTATCATCCGGGCACTGTGGAGGTCTACCTGGAGGACGGCATTGATCCCAATTCGTTCCGCTACACGCTGACCGAAATGTACGGCAGAAGCCTTTCGGATGCGTCCAAGGAAACCGCTGCGGGCGGCACCTACGAAGACCGCATCCGTGCGGAGGCCGAACAGCAGATCGCGGAAATGATGGCGAATTACGGCGTGAGCCATGTGGAATACTCCATCCAGTCCGGCGACACCGTGATCTCCGGCAACAGCGATGCCTTCCAGATCGCCTCCATCATGAACATCCGCGACATCCTGCGCACACAGCTTGCGGCGACGGCAACGGCGATCAGTGTCATTGCCACGATGTTTGTCCTGCTCGCGGCGATCGTCGTCATGGTGATCCTCTTTGTCCTGATGGAATCCACCATCCGCCGCCAGCGCAAGGAATTCGGCATCATGAAGGGCATGGGCTACACCTCGAAGGAGCTCATGGTACAGCTTGCCATGCGCATCATGCCAGCCGCACTGATCGCTGTCATTTCCGGTACCGTCATCGGCGTGCTGTCCATCAATCTGCTGGTCGCTTATTATGGCAGGATCACCGTGAATCTGCCGCTGATACTCCTGCTGGATGCGGCACTGCTGGTATTCTGCTTCGGCTGTGCGTATTTCGGCGCGAGAAAGGTCAAGAAGATCTCCGTTTACGAACTGATGACGGAATAAGGGGGATATACTTATGAAAAAGAACAAAATCGCTGCCATCCTCGCAGCGGTGCTGCTGACGGCTTCCGCAGCGGCAGCGCTTCCGGCAGGCGCGGCAGAAACGAAACCCAACAAATCCTACGAAACCCACGATACCCTCTCCTGCATCGGGTCGGTCAGCAAGATGTTTGCCACCACGGCCGTCATGCAGCTGGTAGATGCCGGAAAAGTCGAGCTCGATGCACCGATCACGGAGTATCTGCCGGAATTCCGCATGGCGGATGTCCGCTACAAGCAGATCACGGTGCGGATGCTGATGGACCACACCTCCGGCATTCTGGGGACGACCGACGGGAACCTTATGATGTTCGATGACCGCGATGAACAGCCGCATGACACGCTTCTGGCGGAACTCAGCGAGCAGCGTCTGAAGGCCGATCCCGGCGACTTCGCGGCATACTGCAACGACGGCTTTGAATTGCTGGAGCTCATCACCGAACGGGTATCCGGACAGGATTTCACCGACTATGTGGACGAACACATCTGTGAGCCTCTCGGCTTGCAGCAGACCGGCACACCGTGGAACGCCTTCCGCACGCCGGAGCAGGTCACGACCTTCTGGAACGGCAGTGTGCAGTTCGCACCGGACTACTGCATGGATCTGGGTTCGGGCGGCATCCTCTCGACAGCACCGGAGCTTTGCAAATTCGGCAGCGCCTTCTTCAAGGGAAATCCCGTCCTCCTGACCGAGACTTCCAAAAAGGAGATGTCCACGCAGCAGCATGACGCCCCCTATGAGGACAAATACGGTCTCGGCTGGGATTCGGTCACTTTCGAGGAGTACGACGCCGCCGGCGTGCAGCTTGTTTCCAAGGGCGGTGACGTGGCACTCCAGCACGCCGAGCTTCTGGTCGCACCGGATGAGGAAGTCAGCGTCGCCGTACTGTCCTCCGGCGGCAGCAGTATGTACAACCAGCTCATGGCGCAGGCGCTGATGGACATTGCCCTCGGCGAAAAGGGCATCACCATCGAGCATACCGGTGTGCAGCCGATGGAAACGCTCGACACTGTGCCGGAACAGTATCTGGAGTATGCAGATATTTATCTGTCCGGCGAGGATCTCTACCAGCTTTCGTTCCCGGACGGCAAATATATGGAGATCCGGAAGCTGACCGGAGAGCATCCGGAGATCACTCAGTTCCTCTACACGACCGAGGACAATTTCGTGAAGATGGACGGCAGGATCGAATCCGGCAAGGCCGTGCAGGCAAAAAATCAGGAGCTTCTGCATTTTTCGCAGCGCAGCGGCAGGGAGTATCTTCTGGCGGACGATTTTCTGGATCTTGGACGCAGCGGAAAATTCAGAAGTCAGGCGTATAGGATGCAGCGCATGGGACAGCAGAATGTGAGCGATGCAGCACAGGCGGCGTGGGATGCACGAAACGGCAAGAAGTATTACCTATGGTCGGCGAAATACTCCAACTGCTATTTCGGGGAGATGCCGGTCGTAAAAATACAGACCTATCCGGAAGCCAGGGGCTTTATCAATGGGATGACCATTGTGGATGCCGACCACGCGCAGTCGATGCTCTGCATCCCCGGCGGCAGAGATCTGTCGGATCTCACGATGTACCGCAGGGACGGGATCGAGTTTGCAGATGCGGTCAATAAGGCGCTGGAATACATTTCCGAAGATGCCATCCCCACATTCACATCCGACCTGACGGAAGTCGCCCTGCACACGAAGCAGGCGGCATGGTATCAGATCCCGGACGATGCGAATCTCACCCTCACCCTCGACATTCCGGAGAATGCGGCGGTCTATGTATATGATGCCTACGACCGCATGACGTATTCGAGCTACATGAAGGACTACGGTCATGCCGTACCGCTTCCGGCAAACGGCAAGATCGTATTTCTTGGCGAGGACGGCGGAACGATCCGGATCACGCAGTAAAATCCGCCGGAAACTGGTCATGTGCCGGTTTCCGGCGATACCCCGTGAGATCAGAACGAAAAGGAGAATTTTCAGATGAAATACCAATGCCTGATGATCGACGACGATGTGACGATTGCAGAAACGACCGCAGAATATTTCAATATTTTTGACATCCGCACCGCCTATGTGACAAGCTATGAGGATGCCGTGACATTCCTGCATGAGCATGAAGTATCCCTGCTGCTGCTGGACATCAATCTCGGGGCCCATTCCGGATTTGAACTGTGCAAGCAGATCCGTTCGGAATTCGATATGCCCATCCTGTTCATCAGTGCGCGGACAAGTGACGATGATATCCTCACCGCCCTGAACATCGGCGGCGATGATTACATCAAGAAACCCTACACCCTGAACATTCTCCTTGCCAAGGTCAAGGCGATCCTCAAACGATACGAAAACACCAGCGTCAGACAGCAGGTCCTGTCTGACGCCAAAGCTGTTTCTGAGGGCAAGGCGGCACAGCGTGAACTGCACATCACAGAGGGGATGTACCTTGACACCGCACAGCGGAAGCTCCTGAAAAACGGCAGGACCATTCCCCTGAAGGCGATGGAATACAAGATGCTGCACTATCTGCTCGAACACCGCGGATCCGTCATCACGAAGGACGAATTTCTGAAAAACGTCTGGGAGGACGAATTCATCGGCGAGGGAACGCTGGCCGTCCACATCCGGCATCTGCGCGAAAAACTCGAACCCGACTGCAATGCCCCGACACTCATCAAGACCGTCTGGGGCGTCGGCTATCTCATGGAGGCGGACGATGAAGCGCTACAGTAAGGTCCTGTTCCTCATCCTCGCTCTCATGCTGGCAGTGATCGCAGGATTCTCGGCAATGACGGTCTCCTACCGCGGACAGCAGATCCATGTCACGCAGATCAACGACATGGTCGAATCCGTGGAGGAACACTGGGAGGATCTCGACGATTTCGACAGTGCGCGGTTCCACACGGAAATGCTGATCTTCAACAATGAGGATTTTCTGCTGTATTCGACCGCCGGACGGGAGCTCTCCGGTGTGGATTCCCCTGCCAAAGCCATGCAGGAGGGCTGCCTGTGCCTGTCGATCCACGAGGGAAGCCGCTATCTGGGGACGCTGGTCATTCCGGATCCGGCGAAAGTGAATTTCCATGCGGCACGCCGGAAGCTCATCGCAGCGGCGGTCTTTCTGATGCTGGGCATGGTGCTGGCAGGGGTGCTGTACGGCATTTACGTCCGGCAGTCGATCATCCGGCCGTTCCGGAAAATGGAGCGCTTTGCAGCCGATGTGGCTGCCGGAAAGCTGGACGAACCGCTGATGCTGGAGCAGCACAATCTGTTCGGCGCCTTCACGCAAAGCTTTGACATCATGCGCGAGGAACTGAAAGCGTCACGCCGCCGTGAACGGGAACTCAAGCTCAAGGAAAAGGAGATCATCGCCTCCCTGAGCCACGACCTGAAAACGCCGATCACGGGCATCAAGCTGATCTGCGAACTGCTGGCGGTGAAGGTGCAGGACGAGTACGTTCTGACGAAGATCGAAAGCATCCATCAGAAGGCCGAGCAGATCAGCGTGCTTGTGAGTGATCTGCTGGCATCGGCGCTGGATGAACTGGGCGAGATGCAGGTGACGTGCCGCGACGAAACATCGGCGATACTGCACGAACTTGTGGCGGAACACGACACCCGCACGCTTGTCACGGAAGCGGCGATCCCGGAATGTATGATCGCCGTGGACAGGCTTCGCGTATCGCAGATCATCGGCAATATCCTGAGCAATTCCTACAAATATGCCGGCACGCCCATCGACATCGGCTACCGCCTGCGTGAGGGCTATCTGGAAATGTCCGTCCGCGATTACGGCGAAGGCGTACCGGAATCGGAGATCGGGCTTGTCACGACCAAATTCTATCGCGGACAGAATTCCGACGGCAAGGACGGCAGCGGTCTGGGATTGTACATCGCGAGCCTCCTGATGGAGAAAATGAACGGCGAACTGATCTGCTCGTGCAGAGAACAGGGATTTCTGGTGACGGTGCTGCTGCCGTTGTCGTGAATCTGCAAAAAGAGAAACCATTGCCCCGAAGCAATATCGAAATTGCTTCGGGGCAATGATATACCATGAGCATTTTTTGGGGGCAGTTACCGCTTCAGTTCCGCCGAAAACCGATTTCCCTCCGAACGCAGTTCCAGCCGTAATGTCTGCATGGCGGCGATGTTCCGGACGATGGAAAGTCCCAGTCCGCTGCCGGAATCGGCACTGCGGGAAGCGTCACCTTTGGCGAACGGTTCTGCGAGGTCGGAAACATTCCCGAACGTATCGTCAGCATCGTTTGTGAAACGGATGCCCTGTCCCAGTCCGGTGACGGTGATCGTTCCGTGCGGCGGCGTGAATTTCACTGCATTCACCGCAAGATTTGTCAGCGCCTGATTCATGAGTGCGGCATTGGCTTTGATGGTGCAATTACCCTCGAATCGCGTTGTCAGCTCCTTTTCCTCGATGCGCTCCTGCATCTTTGAGAAAATATCCTCTGTCATCGTCATCAGGTCGACGGTTGTTTTCTTCTGCACTGTCATATCCTCTGTTTTGGCGAGGTTCAGCGTATCCGCAATGATCCCGTCCATATACTGCGTTTTCTGCACGATGGCATCAGCGTAATGTTCGCGTTTCTCCGTGCCGACATTGTCGCGCAGATTTTCCGCATAGCCGGAAATGACTGCCAGCGGAGATTTCAGGTCATGTGCCAGAAGGCTGGTGAGATTCCGGCGGTATTCGTCGTTCTCGTACTGCTTGCAGTATTTCGCATAGGAAATGTGCGCCGTCAGCATCGCCAGCAGGACAGCGATCAGAAGCAAAACCGCATAGCCGGCGATCAGCTTGAGCAGAATGTCTGCATACCAATAGCAAAACTGCACAGAGTACAGCGAATAACGTGCGCCGGAAGTATCCCCGATCGGGATGCTGCAAAGTTCCGCTAGCTCTGCCGAAAACGGACGCTTAGGCGCGTACATCCCAGCCGGATTTTCGGAGTAGTCACCGGCATTGTGATGACAATAGCGGTGCACTTCCTGCAAAGCATCACTGTCCGGCAAAGCGCCGCCGACATAGACCGCGAGGTGTTTGCATTTCTCCGTATCCGCCGGCAGAATGCCTGTATTTCCGGTATCACAGATGTAGCGTGTGTAGTGTTCCGTATCCTGCGGTGTGGTGTCGTAGGAGGCGTGGTATTCTTTTCCGGCAAGTTTTGGCGGATAGGCATCGACTGTGAATTTGCCAAGTACGAACTGTGTCGGATCCTCCTTGCTGATGTAAACATCCTCCGCAGTCACCGTGAAATCATAATACAATTTCTGGAACGGATGGAGAATTTGGAGTAATTCCTCATCCTCGGAATACAGCGTGATCTTGCTGTTCCCCTCCTCGCCCTGCTGTACGATGATGAGATGTGTGACGGCACTGTTGTCGCAGACAATGGAGTTGGTTTCATTGTCGTAGAGAATATATCCGGAGTCAAGGCAGTGCGAGAGTTCGTCGATCGTGAGGATCTCTTTGGGAGTTCGGTCAATGCTGCCGTCAGTGTAGAAGTCGTTGAGCATTTCGATGATCGTATTGGTCGGGGAATCATTTGTGTAATGCTCCGCGATATACGGACTCTGTACGGCATATGTTGCAGCAAACGCTGCGCCGGCTGCTGCCAGCAGCCACGGGATGAGGTGCTTGCCTAAAAACCTGAGATAACTTTTCTTTTTCATGTAAGATCCCTCCTGTTTCGATTCATGTTTTGGTTTGCTCTGTAAGCTGGTATCCTCTGCCGATGACCGTTCTGATCTGCTTTCCGGCACTGCCAAGTGCGGCACGGAGTTTGCGAATGTGGCTGTCCACGACACGGTCTGTCCCGAAATAATCCATTCCCCAGACGTGGTCAAGCAGCATATCGCGCGAAACTGTCCAGCCCTTGTGTTCCATCAGGAATTGCAGCAGTGCGAATTCCTTCGGCGCGAGTGTGATCGCTTCACCATGCACGGTAACAGCGAGCGTGCGAAGATCCATGCGGATGTCACCAACGACCAGATCATGTGAAATAACTGTGCCTTTCGCACGATTCAGGAGCGCATGGACTTTGGCAAGGAGCGCTGCGAGCGAGAACGGCTTGGTCACATAATCATCGCAGCCAAGCGCATAGCCGTGGAGCAGATCCTCCTCACGGGCGCGAGCCGTCAGAAAGAGCAGCGGCACATCGCTGTTTTTGCGGATCTCTCGGCAAAGTGCAAATCCGTCCATGCCGGGCATCATGACATCGAGCATAATCAGGTCAAAGTGCGCTGTCTGGATACAGCCGAGTGCAGCGTTGCCGTCGGGAACGGCAGTCAATGCAAGGGTATCCGCAGCTTTTGCAGAGAAATAGTCCGTGATGATCTCGCGCAGCGATGCATCATCCTCCGCCAGCAGAATGCGGTATGTCATGGGATCACCTCCGTTAATAACAGGATACAGGATGGGTGTGTCTTTTGTATGTCTTTTGAAACTTTTTTTGAAAAAAGGGATACGTTTATAGTATACCATGCCGCACCAACTCCGTCAAGCTTAGAACCTATACCGCATTTTGTGTGAAATTTCACTTTCGCCCTTGACAAACGCCGCTGAATGATGTATAATAGTATTTAAGAATTAGCACTCAAACATAGCGAGTGCTAAAACTATTTTCAAGAAAGAGGATGTTAGTATGGAAACAAAGGCTTTTCAGGCGGAATCCAAGAAGCTGCTCGACATGATGATCCATTCGATCTATACCCACAAGGAGATCTTCCTGCGTGAGTTGATCTCGAATGCTTCCGATGCGATCGACAAGCTCTATTTCCGTTCGCTGACTGACGATTCTGTCGGCATGAATAAGGACGACTTCGCCATCCGCATCGACCTCGACAAGGATGCGCGTACCATCACCATCACCGATAACGGCATCGGCATGACCAAGGAGGAGCTCGAAAAGAACCTCGGTACGATCGCAAGCTCCGGCTCCCTCGCATTCAAGACCGACAACAAACTCGAAGGCGATCAGCAGATCATCGGACAGTTCGGTGTCGGCTTCTATTCTGCCTTCATGGTCGCAAAGCGCGTGACCGTGTACTCCAAGGCGTTCGGCGCAGACGCGGCTTACAAGTGGCAGTCTGAGGGCGTGGAGGGTTACACCATCGAGGATACGCAGATGGATACCCACGGCACGAAGATCGTTCTCGAGCTCATGGAGGACGGCGAGGATGAGGGCTACAGCGAATTCCTCGAGCCCTACCGCATTCAGGGACTTGTGAAGCGCTATTCTGATTACATCCGCTTCCCCATCCAGATGGAGGTCACCCACCGCAAGCTCAAGGACGGCACCGAGAACGAGTACGAGGAGGAAGTCACCCTCGATACCCTCAACAGCATGGTGCCCCTCTGGAGAAAGAACAAGACCGAACTGACGGACGACGATTACAATACGTTCTATCAGGAGAAGTTCGTGGATTATATGCCGCCGATGGCTTACAAGCACGTCCACAATGAGGGCATGGTCACTTATGATGCACTGCTCTACATCCCGTCGAAGGCACCGTTTGATTATTACACCCGTGAGTATGAAAAGGGCTTGCAGCTTTACTCCAACGGTGTCATGATCATGGAAAAGTGCAGCGACCTGCTGCCGGATTACTACAGCTTTGTCCGCGGTCTGGTGGATTCTGAGGATCTGTCGCTGAACATTTCCCGTGAGATGCTCCAGCATGACCGCCAGCTCAAACTCATTGCCAAATCCATCGAAAAGACCATCAAGAACGAACTCACCCGCATGATCAAGTCCGACCGTGACAAGTACGAGAAGTTCTTTGAGGCGTTCGGTACACAGCTCAAGTACGGCGTGTATTCTGACTACGGTATGCACAAGGAGGATCTCCAGGATCTGCTGCTGTTCCAGTCCTCGCGCGGTGACAAGCCGATCACGCTCCAGGAATATGTGGACAATATGCCGGAGGAGCAGAAGGATATCTACTACGCATCCGGTGCCACGCCGGAAGCCATCGCTGCCCTTCCGCAGGCAGAGGCCGTTCTTGCCAAGGGCTATGAGATCCTGTATTTCACCGCACCGGTCGATGAATTTGCAGCCAAGCAGATGATCGCTTATAAGGAGAAGGTCTTCAAGTCTGTCACCGAGAATGACCTTGATCTTTCCACGGAGGAAGAAAAGAAGGCGCTCGAAGAAAAGCAGACCGAGAGCAAGGATCTGCTTGAAGAAATGAAGTCCGCACTCGATGGCAAGGTAGAGCGTGTCACCCTGTCAAACCGTCTGAAGTCCCATCCGGTCTGCCTGACCAGCGAAGGCGACCTGACGCTCGAAATGGAGAAGGTTCTCAACTCCATGCCGACTGACAAGAAGGTACAGGCAAAGCTTGTCCTCGAAGTCAATCCGGAGCATCCGGTCTTTGCACGTCTGACGGCTCTCGCAGGCACCGACAAGGTCGGCAAGTACGCAAAGCTCCTGTACAATCAGGCACTCCTGCTTGAGGGTATGCCGATCGAGAATCCGGCAGAGTTCAGCGAACTCATCTGCGA
>JAFPXW010000264.1 GCA_017394565.1 Oscillospiraceae bacterium
CCTCGGCTTGGGGAGAATTATCCCAAAGCCGAGTTTTTTTAGTTGTGAGTAAACTATTTTAAAATCATCGCCGTCAGGCGATATCGGAACTACGCACCACGCACTACGCACTACGAACTGCGCGAAGCGACGCAAGCCGCACTTCCTCCAAGTTGCCTCCCGCCACGTCCGCGATCGCCTTTGCCCGTTCCCAATCCTCCGGCAAAATGGCGGGATCGTAGACGGCGGCGACCTGAAAACCGGCGGATCTCGCGGTTTCCATGCAGTGAAGGGCATCCTCGACGACGAGAACTTCCTCCGGCGGAGCGCCGAGACGCTTCGCGGCGGAAAGATAAATGCGCGGCTGCGTCTTGCCCTCCGGAAAATCCTCGCCCGTCAGCACAAACTGCATCCGATCCAGCAGGTTCAGGCGCGTGAGAACGGCATTTGCGGAACTGCGGTACGTCGCCGTACAGATGCCGTAGGGGATGGAGGCCGCATCGAGGGCATCCAGAAATTCCGTCACATACGGCTTCATCGGGATCCTGTCGCGGTAGTATTCTGCCGCCATCTCCTCGATGCGTGCAATGACCTGCGCCTCCGTGAGGGCAGGCACATAGTGCTTCACGAAAAAGGAAGCCCATTCGTCGATCGACATCTTTGCGACCTGTTCCGAGATGCCATCCGGCAATTCCAGCCCATTCTCCGCGAAAAACGCAATGTCGATCTCGTGCCAGATGGACATGGAGTCAATGAGCGTCCCGTCCAGATCGAGGATCACACCGCGGATGTGCGCCATCACGCACCTCCCTTGATGATGCGGGCGCGGAAATCTTCCTCACTCGACGTGATCTCGCGCTGCGCCAGCCCGTAGACATTGGAAGCGCGTTCCTCCATCTTTACGAACGCACGGCAGGCGGCGTTTTCGTCACGCAGTTTCGCAAGGGACGTGTGGATCGGGATGCGGCTGCGCTTCTGGGCGATGCCCATGAGTTCCCGGCCGCGGTCATTGAACGCGAGTACCCGTGCATACGGCGGCGCGACCTTCAGCGCTTCGCGGCGGATGCCGATCATCGCGCACATCAGCGCGCGGCGGATACGCGACATGGTGTAGCACTTGGTCTTGACCGCCGCCAGCAGTTCGTCGAGCGTGTTGGCATTCCGCGCGGCGTAGAAACGATTATAGAGCGCCTCATTCATGTCGGGGAGTGTCATCATTTCCTCCTCGGTGATGGTGCGCATCCGGTAGAGAATGGCGCGTTCCATGCGGCGCATCGTGGCAGTCCTGCCCTCATTGATGCGGTCAGCGATCATTTTCGCCGTGTAGGTCGGGACGAATCCGATATAATTGAGATCCCCGTCCAGGATGGATTTGCGGACAAATGTCGCACTTGCGAAGTTTTCCTGCGGCTCTAAGCTGTCGTGCATCACACAGCGGCGCTCCACCGTGAACGGCTCGATCGCCGAGCCCAGGCTGCGCAAGGCTTTCATGTATTCGATACCGAGGAGATTGTTCGGATCGTGCATTTTTCCGGCGACCTGATTGCCGTAGCGCTGGCGGACGACCTCCCAGACAGCGGCAGGGTAGGAGTCGCCGGCTTTCATGCGGTCTAAGATTTTCGCGCCGTAGATCTGCGTCGTGGAGAAGCTGGCTTCCGTGAGCAGCGACATCACCTCGATATCGCCCGTGGAGCTGCCGAACGACAATTCCTCCACGATGCCCAGCTGATCGAGCAGGCTCACGCCGCCCATCGCGTAATCCTCCGCCGCCGCGCAGGAGAAAGCGACCGGCAGCTCCAGCACAAGATCCGCACCGGCCTTGACCGCAAGCTGCGCACGGTCGAATTTTGACAGCAGCGCCACGTCACCGCGCTGCACGAAATTGCTGCTCAGAACCGCAATGATATGCGTTGCCCCGTGGCGGCGCGTCTCACGGATGTGGTGAACGTGCCCGTTGTGGAGGGGATTGTATTCGCAGATGATGGCTGAAACTTTCATGTTGTACGTCCTTTCGTGGTTTCGGTTTCGTCCTCGTCGGTTTCGTCCTCATCTTCCTCGTCATCCGAAACGGTTTCGTCCTCATCGGTTTCCTCCGTCGATTCTGTGGGAGTCACAGTTTTAGCCTCCGCCGGTTTTCTGCCGGAGAGGACTTCACGCAGCTCGGTGTGATCCAGGAAGAACGTTCCCGAATCCGGCACGGTATCCACCATAAAGAGCAGTTCCTCGCCGGAAACCTCCGCATTGATCTCGAAGATGATGCCGCCCGGATAGGATGCCTGCACCGTCGCTACGTCAAGCCCTGCATTCTCCAGCACTTCGCGGACGGTGTAGGAGATCTCGTCATAATCGAAGCTGGTGGGTGAATAGTCGATCGTTTCGCGGTCGCCGGAATCGCCGTCCGTGTATTCAAGCTGGAATTCGCGCTCGCTCTGCACCATGCCGGCGTAAGCGGATTCCGTAAAGCCCCCGGACGTGATGTCCAGCACGCGGATGGTCGTGCCGCTGTCGTCCGTACCGGATGTGCCGTAGTACGCATCGCGCACGATGAGATGTTCGCCTGCGATGGAAACCGACGGCTTGGAGATGCGGTCGTCCTCGCTGACGGAGAATACATTCTGATCGACCAGTTCGCACGCACCGTCGTCATTCAGAATGTAAAGCTCGCACAGAAGTTCCTGCTTCGCGCTGCGGATGAGGATGAGTTCCGGTGTATCGTCGCCGAACAGATCCTGCACATGGGCGCTGATGATGCCCTGTGTGCGCAGCGCCGGCTCGCCGTCCTCCGGATCGAAATAATCCGTATCCGAGATCCCGAATTCCGGCGCAAGGACTTCGCGGAGGTTGTAGTAGATCTGTTCCGCCGGATCGTCGAATTTTCGGAGGGATTCGGTGGCAGGTTCTTCGGTTTCGGTGGTTTCCGGCTCGGTATCGGCTTCGGTCGTATCGGGAGCCGTCGTTTCCGCCGGAGGATCGGTGATCACGATGATGTCGTCCTCTCCGTCCGAAACCGGAACATTCCCGGCACCGCATCCGGTGAGGAGCAGCAGACAGAGCAGAATGGGCAGTTTGTGTAAATGTTTCATGACAGAAGTCTCCTTTTTGATTCTCTGATCTATAGAAATATCGCTGTTTCCATTATACAAGGAAATCGCCGCTTTGTCAAGAAGGGGGAGAGTGGAGTGCGCACTATCCATCACGCACTACGAACTTAGCAATGTAATTGCTGAAAAAACACTTGCAATTTTCCAAAAACATGATATAATAGAATAGTAAGCGTATCGCCCATCGCAAACGGGCGGAAAAACGAAATGGAAAGGAACTATAACCATGCTGATCTTAGTAGTGAACGCAGGCAGCTCTTCTCTGAAGTACCAGCTCCTGAACATGGACGACGAGAGCGTCCTCGCAAAGGGCAACTGTGACCGTATCGGAATCGACGGTCATGTTTCCCACAAGACCGCTGACGGCAGAACTTATGATGCCGACTGCGCATTCCCGACACATACCGAGGCTTTCATGAAGCTCGTAGAGGTCCTGACCACCGGCGATGCCGCTGTCATCAAGGACATGAGCGAAATTTCCGCAGTAGGTCACAGAATCGTGCAGGGTGCAGAGGTCTTCTCTGAAACCACACTCGTGACCGATGAAGTCATCGACAAGATCGACGAGCTGCGCGACCTCGCACCGGTTCACAACCACGCTCATGCACTCGCGCTGCGTGCCTGCAAGTCCGTTATGCCGGCATCTGTTCCGCAGGCAGTTGTATTCGATACGGCATTCCATCAGACCATGCCGGAGAAGGCTTTCATGTTCGGTCTGCCGTATGAGGACTACGAG
>JAFPXW010000265.1 GCA_017394565.1 Oscillospiraceae bacterium
AGGCGAATGAGAAACTTGACCGGAACTTTGACATCCTTGTCATCGAGGGCGCCGGCAGTCCGGTGGAGCTGAATCTGAAGCGCGATGACATCGTGAATATGGGACTTGCAAAGCTCGTAAAATCGCCGGTTTTGCTTGTGGGCGACATTGACCGCGGGGGCGTTTTTGCGCAGCTTCTCGGCACGCTGGAGTTGCTGGAACCGGATGAACGCCGGCTTGTCAAGGGACTGCTCGTGAACCAGTTCCGCGGTGATCCGACGCTGTTTTCGGACGGCATCTCGATCCTGGAATCGCGCGGAAATGTCCCTGTTCTGGGCGTTGTGCCGTATATCCATGCGGACATCGAGGACGAGGACAGCCTCTCGCACAAGCTGGAGGCGAAGGGTGCGCGAGGCCTCATCGACATTGCCGTCATCCGCCTGCCGCGCATTTCCAATTTCACAGATTTTGACGTTTTTTCGCAATATGACGGTGTTTCTATTCGCTATGTGGATCGCTATGAAGCGCTTGGCACACCGGATCTTGTCATTCTTCCCGGTACGAAATCGACCATTCCGGATCTTCGCTGGCTTCGCGCCAGTGGGCTGGAAACGGCGATATTGCGGCTGAAAAACACGCCGATTTTCGGCATTTGCGGCGGCTACCAGATGCTGGGTGAGGTGATACGTGATCCTGAAGGTGCAGAGGGCGGCGGCGAAATCGCCGGCACGGGACTGCTGCCCGGCGTGACGCTCTTTACGCGCGAAAAGCGGCAGACACAGGTGAAGGGCACACTGCCGGAAATCCCCGATGGCTTCTGGAAATGCCTGTCCTGTGCGGAATTCGAGGGCTACGAGGTTCACATGGGACGCACGGAGGGCGATACTATCAACGTGCGCGGCAATGTCGCCGGAAGCTATGTTCACGGCATTTTTGACAGCGCGGCGGTATCGGGTGCGCTTGTCAGGGCGCTGTTTGAACGCAAGGGCCTTCCGTTCCGCGGACAGGCGGTCGACCGCAAGGCCTACCGTGAAACACAGTTCGATCTGCTGGCGGATGCCGTGAGAAAATCCCTGAATATGGACGAGATCTATCGCATTTTGCAGGAGGGCGTATGAATATCGAATATGTGAAGCCGCAGGACATCGAACGCCGGAGTTTCCAGATCATCGCGCAGGAGCTCGGCGACCGGACGCTTCCGGAGGACATTCGACCGATCGTGATGCGGTGCATTCACACGAGTGCGGATTTTGAGTATTATGATAATCTGTATTTCTCACCGGATGCTGTGAAAATTGCCCATACTGCGATCCAAAACGGCGCTGTCTTTGTGACCGACACCAACATGGCGCTGGCTGGCATCAACAAAGCTGCACTTGCACGTCACGGGTGCGAGGCAGTTTGCTTCATGGCGGATCCGGAGGTCGCGGACACTGCCAAACGTGAGGGGACGACACGCGCGACAGCTTCTGTGGACAAGGCGGCAAAGCTCGGAAAACCGGTTATTTTCGCGTGCGGCAACGCACCGACGGCACTTTTGCGGCTGGAGGAACACATCCGGCAGGGGACATTCCGGCCGGAACTCGTGATCGGCGTACCGGTGGGATTTGTGAATGTCGTTCCCTCAAAGGAACGCATCATCGCGTCCGGGATCCCCTGCATCGTCGCACGCGGCCGAAAGGGTGGCAGCAATATCGCCGCCGCGATCTGCAATGCGCTGCTGTATCAGCTGGATGCACAGGATTGACAAGTAAAAATTGATCAAAATCGTGGATGAACCCGTTCTTTTCACTTGACATTGTGGAAAAAATGTGATAAAATATACAGTGACGGGCTTGCCCGAAAATACGTCATATCTATGAGAGGAGCTATGACTCATGAAAAAGAAACTGACAGCCGCGGTGCTTGCGGCGTCTATGCTGCTGGGGACTGTACCGACGATTCCGACTGCTGCTGCGGAGGCATCGCAGGATTACGCCAGCGCACTGCAAATGTCCCTGTTCTTCTACGAATGCCAGCAGGCAGGCAATCTGCCGGAGTGGAATCGTGTCGAGTGGAAGGGCGATTCCAATGTCATTGATGAGATCGACGGCGGCTGGTACGACGCAGGTGACCATGTGAAGTTCAATCTCCCGATGTCCTACTCCGCGTCCATGCTCGCATGGGGCCTGTATCAGTATCCCGACGGCATCGAGAAGTGCGGAGAAATGACGAATTATGTCAATAATCTGGAGTATGTCATGGATTACTTCGTGCGCTGCGACAAGGGC
The DNA here is from genome assembly GCA_017394565.1 of Oscillospiraceae bacterium. Classification (GTDB taxonomy): domain Bacteria; phylum Bacillota; class Clostridia; order Oscillospirales; family Ruminococcaceae; genus UBA3855. Next base: position 2,250 of record JAFPXW010000265.1, read on the forward strand.
GACACGGTCGTATTTCAGGTCGGAAACGGTACGGATGACCACACCTGGTGGGGACCAGCTGAGCTGTATGAATACGGTATGCTTGACTCCGGTCAGGATTACAAGAAAGCCCGCGAAACACTCGAAGCTTCCGAGGGCTGCTCTTGTGTATTCGGCGGCATGGCGGCGGCACTGGCTTCCGGTTATCTGGCGCTCGACGGCAGAGTGGACGATGCCAAGCGTGCAGGCTATCTGAAAACCGCAGAGCATCTGTTCGAGATGGCGGATGCGTCGAAGTCGGACGATGTGTATAATGATTCCAATGCGTCCGGTTTCTACCGTTCGAGCCATTTCTATGATGAGCTGTTCTATTCGGCAAACTGGCTGTACAAGGCGACCGGCGACAAGGCGTATCTCGACAAGGCAACAAGCTATATTTCCCACCTCGATACGGAACTGGGTTCGAGCGAACTGAAGTACTCCTGGGGCCACTGCTGGGATGACACCATGCAGGGCGGTATGCTGCTGTATGCGCAGAATACCGGTGATGCACAGTATGTCAGCCGTGTCAAGAAGCACGTTGACTACTGGACGAATTCCGTCAAGGAGCTGGACGGCGGCCTGCGCTGGCTGACCACCTGGGGATGCGTTCGCTATGCAGAAACTGCCGGATTTATCGCAGCCGTTGCAAGTGATACCGTGCTGAAGGATCAGGACACTTCCGCGTATGAGAAATTCTACGAGGAGCAGGTGAATTTCGCACTCGGCGACAATCCGGACGGTCAGAGCTATCTGGTCGGCTACGGCAAGAATTATCCGAAGAATCCGCACCATCGTACCGCACACGGTTCCTGGAAGAATGCGCTCGAAACACCGGCGACCAACCGTCACATCCTGTACGGCGCACTGGTCGGCGGCCCGAACGAGGATGGTTCTTACGAGGACGACCGCGGAAATTACATCAACAACGAGGTCGCAACGGACTATAATGCAGGCTTTACGGCGCTGCTCTGCAAGATGATCGACAAGTACGGCGGCAAGTCCGATCCGTCCTTCCCGCCGAAGGAAACCCACGATGGACCGGAATTCTTTGTCGAAGTGACTGACAAGGGCATGGATGCACAGGGTGCAACTGTCAGCTTCAAGATCACCAATCACTCTGCATGGCCGGCAAGAGTGCAGGATAACATTTCCTTCCGCTACTACATGGATCTGTCCGAAGCGAAGGCGAAGGGACTCGATCCGACGAAGGTCGTTGTCCGCTGCGACCGTGACCAGAGTGCGATGTATTCCGGCAACGGTGTCAAGCCTGCGGTGATCTCCGAGATCAAGCAGTACGAGGGTGATATTTACTATGTGGAAGTCACGCTGCCGGACGGCCGCGCAGTTCTGCCGGTTTCCGAGGGTATGCAGCAGTGCGAGATCCTGCTGGCATTCGTTCTGCCGGATTATCAGAACGGCTGGGATGCAACGAATGACTTCTCCAATACCGAGCTGCTCACCACGAAGGGCGAAGTAGATGAGGACGGTACGGTTCACGGCATCGTGACCAAATACGTTCCGGTTTACCTGAACGGCAAGCTGTACTACGGCATGGAGCCGGACGGTACAGAGGCATTCGGCGATGCACCGGCAGATGCACAGCCGGACATCACCACACCGACCACTGAGCCGGCGACGACCGAGGAAGCGACTACTGAGCCCAAGGCGACCACCGAGCCTTCCAGTGATGCCAGCGATGAACCGGCGGTAACGCCTCCGGCCGTCAAGGGTATCTGCGGCGACGTGAACGACGACAAGATCGGTGACATCATGGAGGTCATCGCGCTGAACAAGTTCCTGCTGGGTTCTACGAAACTCGATCCAGACGCACAGCTTCGCGCGGATGCGGATGCAAACGGTACGGTCGAGGCGACCGACTCTCTGAACATTCTGAAGTTCGTGGTCGAGGTCGTATCCGAGCTTCCGGTGAAGTGATCACAAATTCAAATCCTTAAAAAAGAGTGGAGCTGTCATGCAGTTCCACTCTTTTTCTGCATGGTTTGTATCAAAAAATCCGCCCTTGCTGGGAGTGCAGCAAGGGCGGTGTCTGTGATGGGGGATGTCATTAATATGCTTCGTAAAATGTCCGGATGTCGTCCGCCTTGCCGGAGCCTCTTTCCGCGAGGAAAACGAGGAGGTTGGCAGCATCGGAGGCATCGACATCTCTATTGGAATCGAAGTCGAGATTGTCGAAATAATGGCTAAGGGGACTGTTGGCGTTTGCACCGCGGCGTGAAGCGATATCCAGAATCTGAGCAGCATCAGATGCATCGAGCGTATGATCCATGTTAGCATCCATGAAACGATCCCAGACGCTCCCGATGCGTATGGTATCGGTACGCGGCAGTAGGGTGCTTGCGAGGAATCCCATCCGTGCGATGTCACCAGTGGCATCGACATCATTTTCTGCGCAGTACGCTCTGTAACGTGTATTGATGCGATCTGTGAGGTCTTTCGCTTTCAGGAACAGTTCCCACTCGCTCATGATGCCGGCGGCTTCACGGGATGTGGCGCGTTCCTCAAAGGTCATGTTCTCATAATCGACCGAATCACGCCACTCGTCGAAAGACTTTTTCCAGGCATCGCGCTCAGTGTTGAATGCCTGCAATTCATCGTACAGATCGCCCAGCATATCTTTCTCAAATGAATCATAAGCACTGTCGATCTTTTCCAGATCCTCAGCAGAAAGTTCCACAGACTCTTTATTTTTGAGCTGTCCGGCGTATTTATCGAGGATTTCGTTCACTTCAGCCAAATCGATGTTGTTCATGTCAATCGTGACAGAAACCGACGATGCATAGGCATCACCAACCTGATAGCCGATGAAAACGTCAAGAATATGCGGATTTTCTTTCATCAGGGTGTAGTTGGTGTTAGGGAAGGGGTGTTCCATCCCGAATTTATAATAAAGCTGTGCGTTTTCGCCGTATTGTGCAAGGATCTCCTCAGCGTTGGTCGGGTAATACGCATTCGTCGGGTCGATGGCAGTTCCGTGGACAGCTGCCTCGTGTCTTGCAGGCTGAGTGATCATAGCCATCTCCCCGTTTTCATCCAGAACGGGTTCCCCGTTTTCATCTCGCTTCGGAACGAGGTAAGCTGCACATGGATTCTCAAACGAATGTGTCAGCGGCAGCGGTGTTCCATCCGTAATCGCGTAGAATCCGGCACCTGTCGATTCCATATGATACCGGAGGGTATCGCCCTCACCATGAGAAACGCTCTCCATGACGTATCCGCGGCTGGAGTAGTAGGTATACCCCTCCTCCTGCGTCAGCACGGCAGGCGCTTCTTCCTCGACTTCCTCCAGACCGACGGTGATGTTACCCTCCGCGTCGCGCGTGAGGACGAGCGCTTCCTGTGCGCTTGACGCGATGGAGGAAGTGCCTGCCACGCAGGTCAGTGCCAGAACAGCGGCAAGTGTTGTGATCGTTCTTTTTTTCATATAGATCATCCTTTCTATGATTGGTTGACAGAATGGGTAGCAGGGGCATTCTCGTAGACCTCGATGCGCTCTGCCATGCTGCAAAGTTCCTCCTTCGGCAGATTGGAACGCAGGACAACGACCGACGAGGGCGTATCCCATAGCAGATAGCTGATCTCGTTGTGATCGGAAAACCACAGGGCATTCTTTTTGCCGAGTTTCAGCGGTTCCGGATCCGTGTCAGGCAGGCTGATGTGATAGCGGAAAGCGATCTTCGGATAGCTGGAAAATTCGACAAATTCCTTGCCGTCCGCATCGCGGAAAAAACGCGTGAGCTGCTCACCGCAGTGAATTTCCACGCCCTGCGAGAAGCGCTCATACAGTGGAGTCAGGTCATAGCTGAGTTCGGGATTTTCGAGCAGCGCTTCACCGCCGAGTGCCTGATAGCCGATGCCGTCCGCAAAGGTATTGACACGGTGTGTCTTTGTTGCGACCGCCGCGGTCATGGACGTGGCAAACACTGCAAGCAATGCTGCGATCAGCGCATACCAGATCTTCCGCAGCCGGAAATGCCGTCTGGGAGGGGAGTACCCGATGACCGGACGCATCTGCTGTTCAAACCGTGCCGAAAACTGGTGCGGCGACTGTTTCGGAGGTTCCGGCGAACCGAAGGCTTTCAGGCTCTTGGAAATGAGTTCATCCAGTTCATGTTCCCTCATGTTGCAGTCCCTCCTTGATCTTTCGTTTGAGTTTTTCGCGTGCGCGGTGAAGCCGCACACGGGCATTGGTCAGTGTGATGCCGAGCGTTTCGGCAATTTCCGTATCATCCAACTCGTGGTAGAATTTCAGGAGCAGGATATCGCAGTATTTCGGCTCCATCGAGCAGATCATATCGTAGATCTCACGCTGCACCGCACGGGATTCGGTTTCGAGCTCCACGTCCTGCAAGTCCGCGATGGTATCTTCCATTTCCTCCACAGGCACGAGGCGGTGACGGCTGTTGTAAATGTCGATCGCCGCATTTCGTGCGAGAATGTAGAGGTATCCGGCAGTACGGGGTTCATCCGGTTCGCCGATGGAGGACAGGTGCGATGCCGCATTCAGAAAGGCATTGTGGACAGCATCTTCCGCAAGGTACGGCTCTTTCAGGATCTGATACGCCGCCCGATACATGGGCTGCCGGAAATTCTCATAGAGCGTGCGAAGCTTGTCCTGCTCGGAAGGCTCTGTCAGCATGGACAGAATGGCGGAGATCATGGCGCTCCTCCTTCCGTCGTGACGATGGCGGCTGCGACCTGCTGCAATTCCTCGCCGGACAGCGAAGAATAGAGATAAAACAGATACCCGTCCGGCGTTTCCCAGGCAAGCTCCGAGCCGAGCGGTTCTTCCGCCAGCGTGTAGTGGATGCCGCCGCGCTCGAATTCAGTATATTTGACATCCTCAGCATTTTTACCGAGGGTGATGCGTAAGCCGCCTGCCATTTGCTCGAAATAGAGCCAGTCCGTGTCACTCGCAAAATACTGCACACTCCCGTGGGCCGTCATGGCTTCCATGACAGGCGAAAGTCCCAGCGGTGTCCCGTCGAGGGTATACACCGAACCGATCGTCTGCTGCCGGGCGTCCACACGAGGCGGCAGCACCCACCACAACAGCAGCGACAGATTCAGGACGACTAATATCATGATCACCCAGAACAGGGGATTTTTCAGAGTTTCTTTGGAATTCATGTGGAGTTCTCCTGCATCATTTCACACATTTTCTTTCTCTAATCACTATAACCGATAACCGGGGTTCAAAATTACTGCTTAAATGTAAAAAATACATGAAAATTCTGTAAACGCACAGGTTTTGCACGAGTTATGACGTTCACAAAATATTTACAAATGTGATGCGCAATTTTAGGACTTTATTTCGTCAAACTATATGGGACTTGACTTTTCGAGCCTTGAATGCTACAATAATAAAGTATGTACTTTCTATGAAAGGATGGTTCAAGATGATTCTGATCCCGATCCTGTGCTTTGCGGTGATGCTTTACCTGCTCTGGAAATTTTCAGGCGGCAAAAAAGTCGGAAAAAAGGCACTGTTCTGGCGAGAGGGCTTGATGGTGACGTGCGGTGCGGTCACGCTGTTCTGCACACTATGCACAGTGCTGCGGCATTTCGCATCGAACGCCAGCGGAAACCTTCCGATCCCTGTGATGATCGCAGTGAGTGTGATCCCACTGGGCTGGCTTCTGGTCAAAGAATTTGCAAAAAATCCCAAACTGACGCGATTTCTGAAAGTACTGTCCATCGCATCCGTCGTGATCCTGCTCGCGGAGTGCTGCGTGTTCAACGCCAGGAGTTTCACGACGCATCAAACGGTATTTGCAGATCCGACGATTTCCTACGATGGAAAAGTCACGGAAACAGATGAAGGCTATCAGCTTGACGGCAATTCCCAGCTGTATCTCAGAGGCGTGCATCCGGACACGCGCGGTATCATCATTGATGTCGAGCGTGAAAAAGAGCGCCATACGCTGCCGTACTGCGTGACAGTGGGACTGGAGGATGACAATTTTTCCGAGGAATACGTCAATGTGCAGACGCGGTTCTCGTCGGGACTGAAAGACAGCCTTCAGCTCACCATCCTGCCGTATGGACAGATCCACGCGATCCGGCTGGATTTCGGGGATGTGCATTCGCCCCTGACGGTGACGGGCATCCATTGTGTCAAGCGCCTGCCGTTTGCCTTCAATTCGCTTCGTTTCTGGCTATTGCTTGGCTTGACGGCACTGGTGGCGGCGATCGTGATCTTCGGGTGGTACCGCATCCGCTATTCACAGAAAAATCCGGTCCATCTGGCACTCGTGGCGGTCATGATCGCAGTGAGCATTGGCGGGACCTGGATCGTGAAGGAACCCGACCTCAAGGGCTGGGAGTACAAGGATTCTGCCGGAACGAACGATCCGTTTGCGATGACGTTCGATGCGTGGCAGAAGGGGCAGGTTTGGCTGGACACCGATGTGGATCCGAAACTGGAGGACATCGAGAACGTGTATGTCCGCGCACAGCGTGACAAGAGCGATGCTTCCTCGCATTGGGATTATGCCTATTATCAGGGAAAATATTACGTTTACTTCGGTGTTGCGCCGGTGGTGACATACTACTATCCCTACTACTTCCTGACAGGAAAGCTGCCGACTGTCCACATGGCAACGTACTGGTTCGGCACCTGGGCGGTGCTGTTCCTGAGCCTGACACTGCTTGCGATGGTGAGAATATTCTGCCGCCGTCCGAACCTGCTGCTGCTCCTGCTGTCACTGCCGGTCGCACCGGTTGTTGGCGGCATCTACTGGGCGATGAACACCGGCGGCTACTATATGACACCGATCGCAGCCGGGATGTGCTTCCTCTATCTGAGCCTTTGGACGGGGCTGACGGCTTGCACCTTGCGAAAGCTTTGGGTGCGTGCGGTGCTGCTGTTCGTCAGCGGAACGGCGCTGGCGCTGAGTGTGGCATCCCGTCCGCCGATCGCGCTGGCAGGTGTGATCCTGATTCCGTTCTTCGTAGGCATCCTGCTCGACAAGCGCCGGAAGCTCCAACCGAAACTCTTGCAGGCGGCTTGCTTTGTCGTGCCGGTCATGCTGGGCGCGGCGGGGATCATGTGGTACAATCATGCAAGATTCGGCTCTGTGACGGACTTCGGTGCAGCCTATCAGCTGACCGTCAGCAATGTCAATGCGAACAAGCTGCGGCTGTCCGATTTCTGGGGAGCGATGTACACCTACTTCGGAGGACAGACGCGGCCGCGGGCAAGCTTCCCGTATTTCGAGCCGCAGTGGGGCAATCTGTACGCGCTGTCGCACTATGTTTACGCCGAAGGGACTGTGGGCTGGCTGCGCTATCCGATGGTACTCGGTTCGATCCTGTGCCTGCCGGTAGTGCTCCGCCGGAAGGGAACAGCACATCTGCGCACGACGGACAAACAGCGGAAAACCGTGATGGTGCTGTGTATTCTGATGTCGCTTCTGCTTGCATGGATGGATTATTCGATGGGCGGCTCGAACCAGCGGTATCTGTATGATTTTGCATCGCTGCTCCTGTGCATGAGCATCCCTGTCCTGCTTTTGATGAACCGGAACAGTGCGAAGCATCGGTATTTTTACACGCTGACGTGTCTGGCACTGGCGGCATCGTGGTGCCTGGAATGGCTCCTGCTGCTCGAAAACCATGACAGCGGACTTTGCCGCCGCTGCCCGGAGCTCTACAGCACCGTGGAGCGATTGGTGATGTTCTGGAACTGAAAATAGTGATGAATGTTATGCAATAACCAAAACAAACGCCGCAGCGAAAGAGAAAACTTTCTTAGCTGCGGCGTTTCATGTGACTGCACACGAAAAATCCCCTCGCACGGAAGTCCATGCGAGGGGCGTTACTGATGTCAGAATTACTTGTCGTTCTGCGCCTTGAGCAGGTCGCGGATCTCGCCGAGAAGGAGTTCCTCCTTGGTCGGCTCGGGAGCAGGAGCTTCTTCCTCTGCCTTCTTCTTGCCGAGGCTCATGGCACTGTTCACAGCCTTGATGATGATGAACAGGATCAGCGCGATGATGAGGAAGTTTACAACTGCGGAGATGAATGCACCGTATGTAAACTCTACACCGCCTACAGCCCAGGAACCAGCGGATACGATGATGTTACCCTCCTCGTCCTTCTGAGCGCCGCCGGTCACCAGTCCGATCAGGGGATTGATGAAGCTGCCGGTCAGTGCAGTCACGATGTTCTGGAATGCGCCGCCGATGATAACACCGATCGCCATATCCATGACATTACCCTTGAGTGCGAACTCCTTGAATTCCTTCAGGAAGCCGCCTGCCTTGCCAGCTGCTGCCTTTGCAGTGTCCTTTGCCTTGTCGTTTGCCATTTTCCCATTTTCCTCCTTATAACTTCCAGCTGACCGCACTGAGAAAAGTGCGCAGCTGCCCTTAAAATGTTCCGGAAATGCCATATTTCCGGTGATACTCAACAGGAGAGACCTCCTGCCATACCCTGATTACTGCGGAAACTGGTTCTTGCCGGTGAGGACGGATTCCACATCAATGTTAGAAATATCCATCTCCTCACGGGAAGCCGCCTTCATGGTGCGTGTGGAACGCTTGCCGGCGGTAGCCTGCTGCTTTGCAAGATGCGCTGCAAGCTGCTCGTCGTCCATGCTGTCCAGCTCCGCTACATTGATCGTGCCGCGCGGTGTACGCGGTTTATCATTGAAGAAGTCATCCGGCGATACAATGGTCGCAGGTTTCTTCTGTGCAGGCTTCTTTTTGGAAGCTGCTTTGTCGATTTTTTCAGTTTTCTCCGGCTTTTCGGGCTTTGCAGCCTTTTTCTCCGGCTTTTCGGCAGCAGGTGCAACCGCCTTCCTGGGTGCCTTGGGAGCGGTCGGTGCCGGCGCTTCCTCATCGCGGATGTTCGTGATCTCGTTCGCGCCGATGCTGATCGAGAACACGGCCGCAGAGGGCGCGGTTCCCTCGCTCATGGAATAATTCTTCGGCGCATCGCTGAAGATGCGGTCAAGGAGCGCTTTTTCGTCCGGAACCTCCGGTTTTGCCTGCTCCTCATCCTCGATGAGGGAGTCTGCATTGATCGGGATGTCATTGCTCGAGGCGATCACGGCCTGACGCTCCTCGAAGTCCGTCTGCGGCTCCTGCAGGGCAGCTTGTGCCGGCTGAGGGACCGGCGCAGCTTCCGTCATCTGCACCTGCTCCTGCTGCAATTCGATGACAGCTTCCGGCTGCGGATACATCTGCTGCATCATGGGCTGCACAGGCTGTGCAGCCGGCATTCCCTGCATATTGGGCATGACCATGGGCATTGCGACCATATTATACAGCGGATTGCCATAAGTATCATAGCCCATGAACTGCGGCACCATCTGCATATAGACCGGATTGCCGGCAGCGTCGTAGCCGGCAAACTGCGGCATTCCGTACATCTGCGGCATTCCGTAAACCATCTGCGGCATCCCGTAGGGCTGCTGCGGCATGGAACCCATCTCGGCAGGGTTCTGTGCAGGCTGGACCGGCTGCGGCGGGACGGCACCCATCATCTGGGGCATATTCGGCATCATACCGCCCTGCACCGGCGCCACGCCCTGCGCGGGCATGATCGGCGGCACGGGCATCCCGGCAACGCCCATCTGCGGCATTCCATTCATCACAGGCTGAGCCATCTGCTGCATCGCAGGCTGTTGTTGTGGAGCAGACGGCACCGGCTGTACCGGAGCTGCCTGCGGCGTGGGATTCTCGCGCTTGGGAGCCGGTTCAGGGGACGGAGATTCTGAACGTACCAGCTCGTCGGCACGGGACACGCCGGTTTTTTCTGATTTGGCGAAGAATCCCTGCTTCGATCCTTTCAGCGGATAACCGCAGTACACACAGAACGAAAGCTTATCGTTATCCAATTCTTTTCCGCAATGCGAACACATCATAACGATCACCAATCCCTTAACACGGCTCGGTTCTATCATATAAGAACCAGTTGCGAATGATTTTTCTGATATCTGCCTGAACTTTTGCAGTCTGTTCACAGACTCGCAACACACTCAGACATCAAAACCGGACAAAACCGCTGTGCAATTTCACGAAAACGTTTCAGCACAGTATACATTATACCATAGAACGCTTCCAGATGCAAGCGGATTGTCGCACTTTGTACAAAGAAAACAGCGGATTTGTGCAAATCGTACAAAACTGATAGAATTATCCTGTGAGTTGATTTTTACTGCTCAGCGACTTCGGATGTCTCCGGATCCTGCGCAATATCGGCATCCGGAGTGATTTCCTCTGCGTTATCGGGTGTCTCCTCCGGGATGTCCTCGCCGAGGGAAATGTCACCTGTTTCGGCAGCTACCACAAAACCGCCGTTGTTGGTGCCGGAAATGGTGTAGGCCATGCCGGACGGAACGGAGACCATCGTGGAATCGAAGCCCTCATCTGCCGGATAGTAATACACTTCCCAGAGCTTGCCGTCGGTGTCAGTCACCATGAGATGCTCACCGTCGAAGGGGTAGGCATCCTTCAGGAGCTGGAGGTATTCCTCCAGGACGAGATCGCTCTGCATCATATAGGCAGCATGGGGCTTGCCGACATAGCGGTAGTGCCACGGCTCGTACTTGATATCGGTGATGTCCTGCTTGCCGTCAGGGTAGCGCAGCACGATGCCATAGTCGGCACAATGCTCGTCGATCCACGCATAGATGCCGGTGCCGTCGTATTCCGCATCGCCGTAGAGGTCGAGGTCGATGCCCAGACCGGTCTGATGCTCGCTGAAGCCCGGCTTTGCGACGCGGTCGGAATACTCCAGACCGGTCTCTGCGAGATCCTGATCGTAGAGCTGCTGCTGCAGCTCCTGCGAACGATAGCCGGACACCACGACGATATTGTCATCGCCGGTGGCAGCATTGAAATCATTGAGCATCGCGATGATGGCGTCTGCGAACGGCTCCTGCACGAGCAGGTCGGAGTCGCGCACGCTGAAGCTCTTGGGATCCTCCTGCTGGGCGGCTTCGAGAAGCTCCATCTTGTGGTTGTAGAGACTTACCAGTCCCTCCTCGCCGGTCTGGCAGGGGATGGTGTTATTGACTAAGATCAGCGGTCCGGAATTGACCTCGGAATTCATGACCTCGACGGAATCATAGCGGTTCTCCGGCTCGGCTTCGGTCGCCTCAGTGGGCTCCGGTACATAATAGGTGGTCGTCTGGTCGATCTTGACAGCGCGTGTACCGACATAGGCACATCCGGCACCGACTGCTGCGATCAGCAGGATGGACAGGACGATATCCAGCGCACGTCCACCGCCGCTGCGTTCATTTTCTCTGCTCATTGGGGTTCACTCCATTCTTTTGACAGCGGCTTATCCGCTGTACCTTTCATAGGGCAACACCGCACAAAGACCGCCTGACGGCTCAGCACATCATCTGCCCCCCATCTTTTCCGTCATCTTGCACAGTTCCTCCTAGCGATACATACAGTATCGCGTCGTCGTCACTGAACAATCTGACGAAAAATCTGCGGCGCATCTGACGCGCTGTCCTTTGTGCGGTATTGCCATAGATCTTTTTCTTTGTCAGCGATCCATATATTGCGTCTTTTTACTGACCTATCTTATTATAGCATACTCCTTGAAAAAAAGAAAGGCTTTTTTACACTTTTTTTATGTCCGCATATTGAACGGGCGCTCCGCATAGGATATACCGAAAGGAAGGGATGCCTCATGCGAAGGATCATGCTCCTGTCGGCGGTGCTGCTGTTGGCGCTCACGGGGTGCAAAAACAAGGAAAACAGCCATTATTGGCAGCCGGATAACAGCCATATCATGCCGTTTCTGGATGCGGACGAGCTTACGGATGAACAGCCGGACACCATCCGTGCTGTATGGATCCCGGTGATGCAGTACGCGGACTGGATGACCGGAAAACCGGAAAACGATTTCAGACAGGCGGTTTCGGAGGCGTTTGAAAATTGCCGGAAATTGGGGCTGAATACGGTCTTTGTCCATGTGCGGGCATATGGGGATGCGTATTATGATTCGGCATTGTTCCCGAAGGGCGCGTACCTGACGGATGACTACGATCCGCTGGCGGTCATGACGGAGGAAGCCCACGCGAAGGGGCTTGCGGTCCATGCGTGGATCAACCCTCTGCGCTGCCAGACACCGGAACATTTGGCGGCTCTGGACAAGCACTATGTGCTGCGCCAATGGTATGCCGATGACGAAATGAACGGCACCCGCATGGTCTGTGTGGACGGTCGCTATTGGCTGGATCCGGCGTATCCGGAGGTCCGGCAGCTGGTCGCGGACGGCGTGACGGAAATTCTGGATGCTTACGATGTGGACGGCATCCACATCGACGATTATTTTTACCCGACGCAGGATGCGGCGTTTGATGCGAAAGCGTTTGCGGAAAGCGGTGCATCCGATCTGGCGGCGTTCCGGCGTGAGAACTGCTCACAGATGGTCAGGAAGCTTTACGACACGGTGAAAGCCCACGATCCGGCGTGCATTTTCAGCATCAGTCCGCAGGGCAACATTCGTTCCGATCTGGAAAGCCAATATGCCGATGTGGAGACCTGGTCGCGTGAAGCCGGCTACTGCGACTGGATGGTGCCGCAGCTTTACTATGGGTTCCAAAACAGCACCTGCCCGTTTTCTGAGACGTTGGCGGATTGGCAGGAACTTGCGGATTCTGCAAAGCTGGTCATCGGGCTTGCGGCCTACAAGGTCGGGGCGGAGGATCCGTGGGCAGGGAACGGCGTGTGGGAATGGACCGCGGACACGCAGGTCTTATCCTCCGAAACGGCGCTGGTGCTGGAGGAAAAAACTCTCGCAGGCGTGGCATTTTACAGCTATGCATCGCTGTTTACGCCGGAACCGGATGCGGATTCCCTCATGCAGACGGAACGTGCGCGTATACAGGATATGCTCCTATCAGACGAGGATTCGTGAAAGCTTGCCCCAATCAGTAAAAAGAATTTGGTAGAAATGTACAGAACCTGAACTGTAGATTGTATGTTTATCACAAAAAATCGGGAAACGCTTGCAGTTTTTGAGCATATGTGCTATAATGGTAAGGTATTATTAATATCCGGATGCGGGGGGAATTTGCGTCTGCATCCTTTGAAAGATGAAGGAGTAAACAGAAAATGGCATCAAAGGTTTGTTATAACTGCGGCAAGAAGCTTCATGGCAACGGGATCAGCTGCCCGAACTGCGGCGCACATCAGTGGCGTCAGGGGACAGATAACCTGAGCGTAGAACAGCTCAAGGACAAGGCTGACGACGAATTCCGTCAGGCAAAGCTTGCAAAGGGCGACGCGAAGGATACATTCATGGAAATGGCAATGTTCCACTACTTCCTGATCGCTGAGCGAATCAATTCCGCAATCCCGAAGCTGGAGACACTCGAGCCGATGGAACGCTGCATCCATATGCTGGACTATATCCTGATCCAGGAGCGCCGTGCAGAGGCACACGGTAACGAGAACTGGCAGCAGCGCTACAGAGATATGCTCGAGCGCCTGAACAATATGAAGGACAACCTGCTCTACGACCGTATCGAGAAGAACCGTGCAGAAGCGGCGGCTGCGGCTCCGGCCAATGCGATCAACGAGGACGGCTCTCCGGCACCGGCGCCGGCGCAGCAGACGGCTGCACAGGCTGCACCGGACAAGCTCGATGAGCTGCTCGATTATGCGAACTTCACCGTATCCGAGATGGATGACATGGGTTCCTGGAACTTCCTCGGCAAGCCGAGAAGCAAGAACTACATGACCAGTATGTTCTCCTTCCTGCGTGATATCAAGAATTCTCTTAGTACCCTCGAGCAGAAGGAGCGCGAGGTTCTGCTGCACGTGATGTTCCAGGTGGCAGACAGCTACGAGAAGGGAACCTATCCGTTCCCGCAGGATCCGTCCAAGGCGGTAGACTGGCACATCGAGGCTGCCAACAGAGGTCTGGTGCTTTCTGAACTGGCGATCGGCGACATCTACATGAAGGGCAGCGGCGGTCTGCGTCCGCAGCCGGAGAAGGCACTGGAGTGGTACGAGAAGGCTCTCGCCACCAACAGCTCCACCAAGGTCAATGAGTATGCAGAAGCTGCCATCGAGCATATCAAGTATACCATGCGTAACAATGGCTAATGAAACACGAACCCCTGCTTTGATCGGCAGGGGTTTTTTGTACGGCCATAATGAAATCACCGGCTCTCCTACAAAGGGGAAAGCCGGTGATTCTTGTTTTATACCGTCTGCTTCTGGTCAGCAGCCAGCCAGTCGCGCAGCGTATCGCTGCCGCCGGAACCGCCGTAAGCTGCATAACGCAGTACCGTTGCCGCGTCGGTTGCGTCAGTAGCGCCGTCAGCGTTGACATCGCCGGCAGCCAGCTCCTCAGCGGTCAGTCCGCTGTCAGAACCGGCACCGATGCGTGCTGCTGCAACAAGGATCTCTGCTGCGTCGTTTGCATTGACATCGCCGTCACCGTTGACATCGCCGCCGTGCGCTTCCACAGACTCCGTGCTGGTGGGTTCAGTGGATTCGGTGGTAGATTCGGTTGTCGTGGATTCGGTGGTAGTTTCAGCTGTCGTGGATTCGGTGGTTGTTTCGGTTGTGGTGGATTCGGTGGTAGATTCGGTGGTTGTTTCTGTCGTGATGGATTCGGTGGTTGTTTCGGTTGTGGTGGATTCGGTGGTTGTTTCGGTTGTGGTGGATTCGGTGGTTGTTTCTGTCGTGGTGGATTCGGTGGTAGATTCGGTTGTCGTGGATTCGGTGGTAGATTCGGTTGTGGTGGATTCGGTGGTAGATTCCGTTGTGGTGGATTCGGTGGTAGTTTCAGTTGTCGTGGATTCGGTGGTAGTTTCGGCTGTCGTGGATTCGGTGGTGGATTCGGTGGTAGATTCGGTCGTGGTGGATTCGGTGGTAGTTTCGGTTGTCGTGGATTCGGTAGTTGTTTCTTCTGTGGTCGGTTCCGTTTCTACCACCGGCAGCGGTGTCGGTGTGAAGCGGATGACATTGATCTTGTTCGGGGTGATGGTGAACTTGCCTTCGCCCTCGACAGCGGTATCCGGATGATAATAGTAATACGGATTGACATCAGAAATGGTCACATAGGCCGTGTCGCTGTCGGACAGATAGTAAGTCGTTTCGTAGGACGTAGTATAGGCGCTGCTGGAGAAATCGTAGGTTCTGCTTTCGCCGTTCTTGCTGGTGACTGTTAGACGATAATAGATGGCATCTCGCGGCTCACAGTCACCGATCAGGATGCGGATCTTGGTAGAACCGGTGTAAACCTCTTCTTCCATCGCCTCGAACTTGTAGCCTGCCTTCAAAGCAGCGGCTTCGATCGCGGTACCTGCATAGCCGTGGAACGTTACTTCATCATCCTCATCGGAAGGCTCATAAGTGTAAGAAGAACGGTAGCCGCTGCCGATATAGGAATTCGAGTAGAAATAGACATCGCCGGACATAAACCGGAACGAGTCAGCGTTAACAGACAGGCTTTTCATCAGATGAATGTCCATGCCGGTGCGTCCGGCAAATGCATAGTTCTGAATGCTGATGATGTTAGAAGCATCAATTTTGACCTCATTGCTTTCCCCGAAATAGTAGGCCAGCGTATAGCTCGGAACGTAAGCCGCCTCATAGCCGTTCCAGCTCATGTAGTAGCTGCACAGGAATCCATCGAATGCAGCATAGCGGCTGTTGTAGGGATCGACCTGAATGTCGTGCAGATTGTCGCAGCCCCAGAACGGATAGTAGGGGAGATTGGTCACATTCGCACCGATGCTCAGGTGACGCAGTGCGGTGTGATTCTGGAAGTTGCTGCTCAGGCTTGTGATGAGATACTGCTTGCCGCCGACTTCCAGACCATAAGGGATGCTGATGCTCTCGGCCTTGTCATCCACGCGGATGATGTTGGCAGTACCGGGTGCGTCCTCATAGCCGGAATAGAGCTGATAGATGACGCCGTCGTATTCTGCCAGGAAATTGAGCGGAACGGCGCGGACTTCCGTTGTGCTGGAGGATGCATAAGCGACTTTGGTGGTAGTAGTATTCGAGGTGCGCGGCGGCTCGGTCACATATTCGCGGTAGCTTGTGGTGACCTGACCGAATTCATCAGTCTGCATTTCCGTGGTTGTTGTGGTCGTGGCTTCCGTCGTGGTCGTTGCGATGGTCTCGCAGGGACGAACCGCAGCCGGCGACTTGCCGAGAGACTGGAACGTGATGCCGTTGTTCTCGCAGTAGAGCTGGATGTTGGAATCGTCATAGCTGCACAGCACGCCGTCATATGCCATGTGTCTGGTGGTGAGATCGCCCTCTGTGACCTCAATATAGGTATTGGTGAAGGTAGAGGGACGGCTGGTGGTCTTGGTGACGTAATCGCCGTAATGTATCGACGAGAAATGAAGTGTCAGGTCGTTCAGAGAAACATTCGGATTCTTGATCGTGACCTTCTTGAGGCTATCGCAGGATTCAAATGCATAGGAACCGATCGCTTCGACATTTTCCGGCAGAACGACTTCGCTGACGTTGGTGCCCATGAAGGCGCCGTTGCCGATGGCCGTGACGAAATCCGGAACCGTGAAGGAACCGGTGCGTCCGGCAGGGTATGCGACCAGTGTCTTTTTGTCCTTGGAATACAGGATACCGTCGATGGAGGTGAAATCCTCACTGTTCGGATCGGCATAAATGTTCATCAGCTTGTCGCAGTGTTCGCTGAAATTTCTGCCGAGGTATTTCACGCCGGCCGGAATGGTGAGCTCCTTGATGCCGGTGCGGATAAAGGCGTTGGAATCAATTCTTTCCAGAGAATCCGGCAGTTCGATGACTTCCAGACCTGTCTGACCGGAGAATGCGGAAGAACCGATCTTTTTCAGTGTGTCCGGCAGAATGACCTTCACGACCTGGGTGCTGCGCTCACGCGATTCACTGGGGGAAGCGGCTTTGGCAGTTCCTACGGTAGCAACCGTTGTGGTCTTGCGCTCTGTTGCTGTGGTGTAGGGGACGTGTGTCGTGGATGCCTTCGGATCATAGGAAGTGGATACGCGGGTAGTCGTAGTGGTGGTCGTCGTTGTTGTTGTCGTGGTAGTGGTGGTGGAAGTGGTCGTTGTCGTGGTCTCGCGCGGTTCTGTTGCCGACTCACGGACCAGCAAGCCGCTGACGCTGTAGCGGACATCGTCGTAAATATAGCTATAGCTGCCGGAGATCGCTTCGACCGGCAAACCGCCGAGCAGTGCAGGGATCTCTACGACCGTCTGATCGTCCGGTACCTCGACCATAACGACTTCCGCATGATCGTCATACTTGCGGTAAGCGAAATTCGCTTCCGTTGCGATCACATATGTTGCCGCCGTTGTGGTGGTGTAGCGGGTGGTAGTGGCAGCCGTTGTGGTGGTAGTGTTCGTTGTCGCTTCGTCAGTCGTTTCCGCGTCGCTGTCCTCCGTCGTGGGGGACTCCTCCGTTGTCGCGTAGCCGGTCGTTTCCGCACCGATGGCTATGACGGGTTCGTTCGCAGCGTAAGTCCCGGTGGTTTTGACCGCTTCCGTCGGATCGGTCGCAGCCTCAGTGGTTTCTGCGGTTTCCACGGGATCGGCAGCGGCTTCGCTGACTGCGGCCGCATCCGTCGTTTCAGCGGATGCGGTGACGTCGCTTGCGGTGATCGCGTTCGCCTGCACAATGATGGCGTTGCTGAATTCGTCTTCAGCACGCGCTTCCAGCACTGGAGCAAATTCCGGTGCGGAAGACATCGTCATCATTGCTGCCGAAAGAACGCCGGCAAGCATTTTTTGGATGTTCATGATGTTCTCCTCCTATCATGTGAAACATGAGACGCCGCATATCATACAGAAATGCAGCACATACATGGCAAAACCTTGTACGATATTACGGAAATTGCCGATATATCGCGGTTTTGCTTGTTTCTATTATACCAGATATTTACTTAAAAAGCAAGCACTTTTGGAAAAAAGAATTCCCATCCGTTATGGATGGGAACGAAAATAATTATGAAAGCCCTGCCAGAAAGTCCGTCAGCGATTCCGAGCCGCCGGCACCGGAATATGCCGCATATTGCAGCAGAAGCGCCGCGTCCTCTGCATCCGGAAGGGAATTGCCATTGAGATCGCCGCGCAGGAGCTGTTCCGCCGGAAGTTCGATCTCACGGCCGGCACCGAGATTGGCAGCCGCCTGCAGGACCGCCTGTGCATCGACAGCATCAATGCTGCCGTCGGCGATGACATCGCCGAATTGCGGTGATTCGACTGGTTCAGTGGGTTCCGTGGTGATTTCCTCCGTTTCAGTCGGGATCTCCGTTGGTTCGGTGGGAGTTTCTACCGTTTCCGTCGGGGCTTCCGTCGTTTCCGGAGGTACGAGCGCACGGACTTCGGCTGCGTGCTCCTCATTGATGCGGCCGGCGCACGCAGCGACATTCTGGAGGTAGGTCACGTCCGGCACATAATTGGTCGCGCTGCTCATTAAGATCAGAATATAGGGCGAATCGCTGCCGATGTAGCAGGCCTCATGCCAGACCTTCGGGATGTTGCCGTATTTGACGGCGACAGGCGTGTTCTCATCGCCAAGCACGGCGCGGACGTAAGTATCCTTTGAGTGGCACAGGGCATCCCAGGCCAGCTCCCACGGACCGCCGTCGTCGGAACGAATGACGAAACGCCGCATCGACTCGCAGACGAAATTCGCCGGCAGCAGGGGAAAACGGAGTGTCTGGTTCCCGATGTAAATATCGCTGAATCCCCAGCGCTTGACCATCGCATTGAAGCCGTCCATGCCGAAAATTTCCACCAGCATATCATAGGCAACATTGTCTGAATAGCGCAGCGCGTAGTCGAGCAGCTGTGCCACGGTGTAAACCTCGCCGTATGCGCCCTTGTAGATGATGCCAGAGCCGGAATGGTACCATTTTTCGGTGTAAGTCATCGTGGCATCAAGGGAGCTGAACCCGTTTTCAAGCTGTGCGCAGACGTAGTAGCAGTAGGGCAGCTTGATGAGGGAAGCGCCGGACATTTTGGTCGCGGCGTTGTAAGAATAGAGCATTGTGCCGTCCATGTTGTAGACCATGACAGCAGTCGGGCGGTTGTAGGCTTTGATGAGGGCATCCATTTCGTCCGTGGCGTCTGTGGCAGAGCTGCGCAGCGGCAGCACGAACGCCATCAGAAACAGGCAGGTCAGGCACAAGGATGTAAAGCGTTTCCAGAACATGAGGATCTCCTTTATAAACAAGAAAAACTTCCGCCGCATCATGGGGAAAACGGCGGAAGCTTGCGTTTTATGGTTTTGAAAAAGAATTACAGGCAGTGTGCGCGGAGTTCCTCAGCAGACAGCGGAGAGAGATAGCCGGGTGCTACATCAAATGCAGTCTTGCAGCCGGTCTGACCTTCTTCAGCCATGCGGGAGAGCGCTCTTGCGTAAGCCACCAGTACGGAAGCGGTGAACTCCGGATTGGAGCCGAGCTTCAGGGAGTACTCGATGGTCTGAACCGTGTTCTCGCCGTCGCCGGTCTTGCCGGAACGGATCACGAAACCGCCGTGCGGCAGGGTATTATGCTCACGGTCAAAGGTCTCCTCGTCGATGAAGTTCACGGTGGTGTTGTACTCATCGAAGTAATTCTTCATGGTCTTGATGTCGTTCTCGATCTGTGCCTTGTCAGCACCCTCCTCAGCTACAACGTAGCAAACACGCTCGTGCTTGTCGCGCGTTGTCAGCTCCGGCTGGCTGCCGCTGCGAACTGCGTCGATCGCAGACTGTACCGGGCAGGTGTACTGGATGCCGCGCTTGACACCCTTGACACGGCGGATGGCGTCAGAGTGGCCCTGAGAAACGCCCTTGCCCCAGAAGGTGTAGGTCTGACCGTTGCGGAGAATGCTCTCTGCATACACGCGGTTGAGGGAGAACAGACCGGGATCCCAGCCGAGGGAGATCATGGCAAGCTTGCCGCCGGCCTTGGCCGCAGCGTCAACATTCGCGAAATGCTCCGGAATGCGTGCGTGGGTATCGAAGCTGTCGATGACATTGAAATGCTCCGCCAGTGCAGGTGTCTGCTCCGGCAGATCGGTCGCACTGCCGCCGCAGATGATGAGAACATCCACGTCGTTCTTGTACTTGGTGATGTCGGCGATCGGATAAACCGGAATGCCGGCGGTCAGGAGCTTGACGCTCTCCGGAGCGCGGCGTGTGAAGACACCGACCAGCTCCATATCCTCATTCTGGCGGATGGCAAGCTCGACGCCCTTGCCGAGGTTACCGTAGCCTGCGATACCAATTCTGATTTTGCTCATGGGGATTACCTCCGCTTTCAAAATTTAAGTTTACTCGTTTATTATAGCACAGATTTGGAATTTTGTAAAGAAAAAAATAGCTTTCGGCGCGTTTTTTTCAGAAAATGAAGTGAAACGGCGATTTTGGCTAAAAATCGAAATGTTAATCCGGTAAACACACTTGTTTTCAAGAGACGGACACAGCAAAACTGCCGCCTGCAAATTTTCCACCAAATTTGCACGATTGGCATATTTTAACAAAACTATTGACAAACAAGTAATAATGTGCTACAATATAACAGTACGGAAATCCGTATTATTTGATAGAATTCATAACAAAGGGGAAGGTAGAAATGAAGAGAACGATCAATCGTATGACGGCGGCTCTGCTGGCTGCCGGCTGCATGGTTTCTGCACTGCCGAATCTGGCGACTGGTGCAGAGGTCGTGGAGGAAGCAAAGGACATCTATGCAACGGACTTCGAGGACGGCGATGTTTCGCGCTTTACGAAGCGCGGCGACCGTGACACATCTGTGATCGCGACAGACAAGGACGAAGACGGCAATACATTCATGACCATTACGGAGCGTTCCAACGGCTGGCACGGTCCGCAGCTTTCGCTGGACGAGATCTGCGAGCCGGGTGTGAAGTACACGGTTTCCCTCCGTGCAAGAGCCGAGTGGTACAACGACATCAAGATCAGCCTCCAGTACACCGCAGAGGGTGCAGAGGATGCATCCTACACGAACCTCCAGTCCAAGACCTCGCAGGGCGAGTGGGTAGAGTTCACGGATGTCAAGTTCAGCATTCCGGAAGGCGCACACGACGTGTTCGTTTACATGGAAGCGAGCGACAAGGTCAACCTCTACATGGATGATTTCTCTCTGAAAACCGCACCGGTCTACGGCATCGAGCAGGATGTGCCGGGCCTCAAGGACGTGTATGCGGACTACTTCAAGATCGGCGGCGCTGTGACAGCAGATGAGCTGGCACCGCAGACCACCAAGGATCTCATCCTCAAGCACTACAACTCCATCACCCTCGGCAACGAGCTGAAGCCGGAGAATATGCTCGATCAGGCGGCGTGTCAGGCTGCCGCTGCTGCCGGTGACGAAACCGCGGTATCCGTTTCCCTCAAGGGCGGTGCGCGTTCCATCCTGAATTTCTGCCGTGACAACAAGATCCCTGTCCGCGGTCATGTTCTGGTATGGCACTCCCAGACACCGGGCTGGTTCTTTAAGGAAGGCTACGATCCGGAGGGCGACTGGGTAGACAAGGAAACCATGCTGGGCAGAATGGAGAACTACATCAAGGGCGTATTCGGGGTGCTCGATGAGGAGTATCCGGATGTGGACTTCTACGCATGGGACGTTGTCAATGAGGCATTCACCGACGACGGCAAGCCGAGAACTGCCGGCACCTACGAGGAAAACAGCAACTATTCCGGCTGGGTAGGCGTCTTCGGCGACAACTCCTTCATTCCGTATGCATTCGAGTACGCAAGAAAGTACGCGCGTCCGGAAACCAAACTGTATTACAACGACTTCAACGAGTATATGCAGGGCAAGCGCAATGCGATCGCAGAGATGGCAACGGAGCTTCACGAGAAAGGCGTTCTCGACGGCATCGGTATGCAGTCCCACCTCGATGTCCGCACCGGTTCTGACGCATTCCCGTCTGTGAATGTATATGAGGCGGCACTGAAGAAGTTCGCGGAAACCGGCTGCGATGTGCAGATTACAGAGCTGGATGCGACACTTGACAAGAATTCCGAAGTGACCGACGAGCTGCTCGAAGCACAGGCGCAGTACTACTCCGACATCATGGATGCCATCGTGAAGTACAAGGACAGCGTTTCGGCTGTCGTATTCTGGGGCACGACCGACGACATGAGCTGGCGTGCATGGGGCTCTCCGCTGCTGTTCAATGAGGACTACACCACGAAGCCGTGCTTCAAGTCCATCATCGACGGCATCGAGTACACTGTGCCGGAAACGACAGAAAAGCCGTCGGAAGCCACAACTGAGGCAACGACAGAAGCAACAACAGAAGCACCGAGCGAAGATCCGACCGGTGATTGCATTCCGCCGATGTCCGGAGATGTGAACGGCGATACGGAGATCGACATCATGGATGTGATCGTGCTGAATAAGTACCTGCTGGGCTCTGCGGAGTTGGATGACAAGCAGAAGGAAGCTGCCGATGTCGATGTCAGCGGCGAGATCGATTCCACCGATTCCCTCAACATCCTGAAATATGTTGTGGAGATCATCACGGACTTTTCTGAGGTTCGCTGACCGCAAAGATGAATCATGCAAAAGACCTTCGTCTCAGGGGGATTCCCCTGAAACGAAGGTTTTTTTGGATACAAATAGGATCCCTGACAAAAAAAGATCCCTCCGCCGGAACCCCGACGGAGGGAAAATGACATAGCAAATCGAAAGGAACGTAAGGCAATTTACTTGTTCAGTCTTGCCTCGATCTTGTCAAGAACGTCACGCAGAGCCTGCGGAACACGGCCGCCCTTAGCAGCGATGTCCTCGTCGTAGTAACGACGCATCTCAGCGATTTCCTTCTTCCAGAGGTCAGTATCCACATCGAGCAGCTTGTCCATGATCTCAGGAGTTACTTCGTCCTCGATGCCCTCTACGTTGATGTCACCCTTCTTCGGCAGGTAACCGATCGCGGTCTCCTCTGCATCAACCTCGCCCTCGCAGCGCTTGATGATCCAGTCGAGGACACGCATATTGTCGCCGAAGCCCGGCCAGATGAAGTTGCCGTTCTCGTCCTGCTTGAACCAGTTAACATTGAAGATCTTCGGAGCCTTGTCGCCGAGCGTCTCGCCCATTTCGAGCCAGTGTGCCCAGTAGTCGCCGACATTGTAGCCGATGAACGGCTTCATAGCCATCGGATCGTGACGCAGAACGCCAACAGCACCGGTAGCAGCAGCAGTGGTCTCAGAAGATACTGCGGAACCCATGTAGGTACCGTGAGTCCAGTCGAAGGACTGGTATACCAGCGGAGTGGTGGAAGCACGACGGCCGCCGAAGATCATTGCAGAGATCGGCACACCATCGGGGTTGTTGAACTCAGGAGAGAGGCACGGGCAGTTCTCAGCCGGTGCGGTGAAACGAGAGTTCGGATGAGCCAGAGTCTTCTTCTTGCCGGTCTTCTCGTC
>JAFPXW010000024.1 GCA_017394565.1 Oscillospiraceae bacterium
CAAGCTGGATTTTGCGCTGTACGATCTGATGCTGTACCTTGACACCCATCCGGAATGCCGCGAAGCGCGGGCGCTGTTCGCAAAGTACCGCAGTCAGCGTGCGGAGGCTGTGCAGGAATATGTACGGCGTTTCGGCCCGATCAAGGCATTGCAGACGAACACGGACCAGCGCTGGAGCTGGGGCGAAGGCCCTTACCCGTGGGAACAGGAGGCGAACTGAGATGTGGGTGTATGAGAAGAAACTGCAATATCCCGTCAAGATCAAGAATCCGAATCCGCAGATGGCGCAGGTGATCATGTCGCAGCTTGGCGGACCCGACGGTGAACTCGGAGCATCCCTGCGTTATCTGAACCAGCGTTATTCCATGCCGACCGATGAGATCAAAGGCTTACTCACAGACATCGGTACTGAGGAATTGGTACAGCATTCATACATATCAACCCAAAGCACCTAAAGGGTGTTATTTTTTTGCCTGTCCGAGAACCTGTCTTCACAAGATGCCCAGGTTCTGAAAAAAATAATTTAGATATTTTGAAAAACCAGTTGACAAACGGTGTCATATCTGCTATACTGTATATAGCACGATATACACAGTATGTCAAAGGAGCGTTCCATGAAAATTATCATCAAAAACAAATCCGAGCTGCCGATCTACGAACAGATCGAGCAGCAAATGAAAGCGCAGATCCTCGATGGTACGATCGCGGAGGAGGAACAGCTCCCCTCGATCCGGCAGCTTGCACGCGATCTCAAGATCAGCGTCATCACGACCACGAGAGTCTACAATGACCTTGCAAACGAAGGTTTCATCATTTCCGTCGCAGGCAAGGGCTATTTCGTTGCGCCGCGGAACAATGAGCTGCTGCGCGAACGGATGCTCTGCGAGATGGAGACCGCCCTGGAGCAAGCGGTTCGCAGCGGACGGGATGCAGGGCTTTCGGACGACGAGATCATCGCTGCACTCAGATCATTTATGGAGGGATCATAATGGAAAACATTCTCGAAATCAAAAACCTGAACAAATCCTACGGCGACTTCGCCCTCAAGGACGTGAGTTTCTCGCTGCCGAAGGGCTATATCATGGGCTTTGTCGGCGAGAACGGCTCCGGCAAAACCACGACCATCCGTTCGATCCTGAATATGGCAAAATTCGACAGCGGTGAGATCCGCGTGTTCGGGCTGGACAGCGTAACCGATACCATCGCCATCAAGGAACGCCTCGGCGTGGTCTTTGACAGCCTGTACCTCGCGGAGCACCTCAATGTCAAGCAGATCGAACGGCAGATCAAGCCGTTCTACAAGGACTGGCAGACGGAGGAATTTTTCCGGAGCATCGAGGAATTCGACCTTCCCACAGACAAGAAAGTCGGCGACTTCTCGAAAGGCATGAAAATGAAGCTCATGATCGCCGTCGCGCTCTCGCACAAGGCGGAGCTCATCATCCTCGACGAACCCACCAGCGGTCTGGATCCCGTGGCGCGTGACGAATTGCTCGACATTCTCGCGGAATACATCGAGGACGAGAACCGCGGTGTGCTGTTCTCCACGCATATCACTGCCGATGTGGAGCGCATCGCGGACTATGTCACGATCCTGCACAGCGGCAAGGTCTGGTTCACCGGCGAGCTGAACACCCTGTCCGAGGGCTACGCCGTTCTGAAGGGCGCAGAGGAAGATCTGCCGGCCGGCATCAAGGATAAACTCATCGGCTTCCACGCCTACCGCAACGGCTTTGAAGCACTCATCAAAACCGACGACCTCGCCGGTCTGCCGGATTCACTCGAATACGAAAAAGCCAGCATCGACGAGATCCTCGTCTACATCGCAAAGGAGGATAAGCATGAAAGACATTCTAAAGGTCATGTGGTTTGATTTCCTGACCTCAGCGAATCTCGCCGTACCTGCGATGCTGGTTTTTCTGCTGGTCTGCGGTGTCGGTGCGCTGTTCTTTTCGCCGCTGATGGCAGGATTTCTGGCATTCGGTTCGATGCTCTTTGTCATCCCTTTGCAGTCCGCGGCGGAAAGATCCGGCTTCCACAAGCTCTACGGCCTCCTGCCGGTCAAACGCAAACAGATCACACGCGGCAGATTCGCGTTTATGTTTGCCGCCTTTTTCGGCACGGAGCTGATCGGTATTCTCATCGCGAGGATCGCACCGTTTCTGGCACTTTACCGTCTGCTCCCGAATCAGGGCAGCCCGAATCTGGTGCTGATCGCAAAGACATTTGAGGATGTGCAGACTTCCGTCATGGCGATCATTCTCATGCATTTTCTCATGAGTCTGGTCTTCATTTATATGGAAATGATGGGGCAGATCTTCGGACGCGAGAACGAAATGAAGATCATCATGATCTCGCTGACCGTCCTGACCGTGGTGCTGATCACATTCTTCACCTTGTCCGACCACGAGATCATTCCGCGCATCAATTTCGGCTTTGACGAGTTTCAGAATGCCGGCAATCTGTTTCAGCTCGTTTCGACCGGCTTGATCTTTCTGGTGCTGACCATCGTGTTCGGCGAGATCACAGCCCACGTTGTTTCCAGACGGGAACTGTAAAAGGAGGGGAAAGCGATATGAACTGGTCGATCATCAAACACATCATCTACATGGACTACCTCACCATGAACGGCGGCAAAAACAATATGCGTTCCCTCGCGGTTCTGATGCTGCTGTTCTTCTGCGGCATGGGCTTTCTGGTATCCCCGATTGCCGGCATCTACTGTCCGTTTCTGATCGGCGTCTTCTTTGTGCCGATGCTCTTTCAGAATGAAGTGAAGTATCACAGCGAAAAGCTCACCTGTCTGCTGCCCATCCGCCGGCGTGATCTCGTCACAGCGCGGTTTCTGATGACAATGGTATCGTACCTTGTCTGCTGCGGGATCGTGTATCTGCTCATGCTGCTGGCGATGCAGGTCAAGCTCTACCTCTGGTGGGCACCTGCCGATGAGGGCGAACCGACCGATATAACATCAATGCTGGCGGAAACCTTAGGCTTTACAGAGCTTGGATTATTCAACCTGATCTACAGCATTGCACTGGGGTTCACGCTGTTTGCGGTCGCGCAGACACTCCGGAAATATTTCCGTGATCCCACCTTCGTGAATGCTGTAAACTCCATGACCATCAAAAAATCAACACGCACAGAGATCATCGCGATGATCGTCATTCTGGGGCTTTTACTGCTGTGGGTGCTGGCCGTCACGGGGATCCTGCCCATCGGGCCGGCTGCAGCGATCGTGGTACAGCTTGTCATGCAGCTGGCGCGGGCAGCCAACGGTTTCCTGATGGGTTCGGTCGCGCTGGTGATCGGGCTGCTGGAAGTGATCTGCCAGTACATTGCGACTGTGTTCGACTACGAGAAACAGGAACTGTAAGAGAGGTGAACCTGCAATGAAACAACATTTCTGGAAACGCCTGACCTGCGTGCTTTGCGCGGCAATGATGCTGTGGATGCCGCTGCACGTCCATGCGCAGGAGGAAGCGGCGGAAACAGAATTCACATTTCCGTCCGGCAAAACGCTCTCACAGATCGTGCAGGAGATGGAATCCACCAACGCAAACGAACACAAGGGTGATAGCGAGGTCCCCTTCGCATCCGCGGAAGTCGGCATTTTTCGGGGCGACGAGATCCTGTATACGGGTTACTTCGGTGAGGTGAATGCCGCCGAACATGTTCCGGCGGATGAGACCTGCGTTTACGAATGGGGCAGCATTTCCAAAACCTTGATCTGGGTAAGCGTGATGCAGCTTTACGAACAGGGAAAAATCGACCTGGAACGCGACGTGCGCGAGTATCTGCCGGAGGGGTTTTCCGGCATCTGTCCTACGACGATCCCATCACGATGCTGCACCTGATGAACCACAACGCCGGCTGGCAGGAAACCACGCGCCCGATCGAGATCGCGCGTGAGGAAGATGTCCTGCCGCTGAAGGAAGCCCTGCAAAGCATCGAACCGGCACAGGTCTTCCGTCCGGGCGATGTGACGGCTTACTCCAATTACGGCGCAGGTGTCGCAGGCTATGTGGTCGAGTGCATCACGGGACAGGATTTCTGCGAGTACGTTCACGAGCATATCTTCGAGCCGCTTGGCATGGAACACACCGCCCTGAACCCGACGCACAGCGACAACGACTACGTCCACGAGAAGCGTCCGCAGATGCACAGCTATGGCACCGTGATCGGAAATCAGGTCGATCTGGGCGCGTGTCTGGAATTCATTCCTGCCTATCCTGCCGGCGCGGCGACCGGAACACTTGCCGACCTGATGACCTACGCACAGGCGTTTGTAAACGACGATGCGCCGCTGTTCGAGCATCCGGAAACGCAGGAGCTTCTGCTGTCGGGAACATCCTTTTACGGCGACTCCGACATCCCGACCTCCTGCCACGGCTTCTGGGCAGAGGAACGCGCTGTCCGACTGTACGG
>JAFPXW010000266.1 GCA_017394565.1 Oscillospiraceae bacterium
ACGGAGCCCCCTCCCCATCCCCCAACCCCCTTCCCAGGAAGGGGCTGTATGTGCAGGGTGCAGGGGGCGCAGCCCCCTGCAAAAATAGCCCCCTCCTTGGGGAGGGGGTTGGGGGTGGGGGGAAAGAAGGACGCTTGTTCAATTTGCTAAGTTATTAGCATTGCTCTCCTCCATCCCTGGGGTGGGGGGAAAGAAACGCGCCCGTTCTCTTAACAGAACCCCAAAAATGGATTTCCGTGGTGCGCACGCCGCAGCTCTTGACAACGCCTGCCGGATGTGCTATAATAGACTCAATACAGAACAACGGCGTTCATCTGGCGTCACGGAAACGTGAGGCCGCGATGGACGCTTCTTTTTGTATCGACAGTTTTTTATGCAGGCATCTGCTGTGCCGCACGGACGTTTCTGCGCCGGCACACAGCGGAAAGGAGATTCTTATGAAAGTCAACCACAATGCATTACAGCTCGAAAGCAATTACTTATTCTCGGAGGTGGCAAAGCGGCTCCGGGCATTTCAGGCAGCAGAATCCGGCCGCGTGCTGCTCAAATGCAGCATCGGCGATGTGACACGCCCGCTGCCGCGCATCATTGCGGACGCCATGCAGTCGGCCGCAGAGGAAATGGCGCATCCGGAGACCTTCCGCGGCTACGGCGCAGAACAGGGCGAATCCTTTTTGCGGGAGGCGATCTCGCGCTATTACGCCAAGCGGAGCCTGTCGATCGCGCCGGACGATATTTTCATCAGTGACGGCGCCAAAAGCGACCTCGGCAATCTCTGCGACCTGTTCGATGCGGACAACACCGTGCTGCTGCCGAATCCGGTCTATCCCGTCTATTATGACACCAGCATCATGTCCGGACGCCGGGTGAGCTTCCTCGAGGGCACGCAGGAAAACGGCTTCCTGCCGATGCCGGATGCCGCTGTCCGTGCGGACATCATCTATCTCTGCTCGCCGAACAACCCGACCGGTGCCGTGTATTCCCGCGAGCAGCTGGCGGCGTGGGTGCAGTATGCCCTTGACCAGAACGCCGTGCTGCTGTTCGACGCTGCTTACGAATCCTATATCCAGGATCCGGCATTGCCGCACAGCATCTTCGAGATCCCGGGTGCGGAGAGGTGCGCGATCGAGATCAATTCGCTCTCGAAAATGGCTGGCTTTACAGGCGTTCGCTGCGGCTGGACGGTCGTGCCGCGCACGCTGGTGCTGGACGGCGCCTCGCTGCATGATATGTGGCTGCGGAGAATGTCCACGAAGTACAACGGCACCAGCTACGTCATCCAGCGTGCGGCGGAGAAGGTCTTCACGGACGAGGGGCAGGCTGCCGTTCACGAGGACATCGCGTATTATATGGAAAATGCGCGTCTCCTGAAGTCTGCCGTCACCAGCGCCGGACTCTGGGCGACCGGCGGCGACAACGCGCCTTATGTCTGGCTGAAGGCGCCGGGAACGCTGGGCTCATGGGAATTTTTCGATCATCTCCTGTACACCTGCGGCATCGCCGGTACGCCGGGAGCCGGCTTCGGCACGGCCGGGGAAGGCTACCTGCGCTTCTCCTCCTTCGGAACGCGGGAAACCATCCTGGCGGCTGCACAGCTGATCGGGACGATGTGAGAACCCTCATATACGGCGCTGACATCTCATTTTTAGTAAAAGCCTCTAAAAAATCCATCTGAAATTCGTGAAAAAAGCTTGACAAATCCATTGGAATGTGATACAATTACCTTGTTTTGCAAAAACATAAGGCAATACCGCACAAAGGACAGCGCGTCAGATGCAAGCAGATGATGTGCTGAGCCGTCAGGCGGTCTTTGTGCGGTGTTGCCATAACATGACAATGGAGGTTAGAAAACATGGAGAAGAAAAACAGACGACTGATGTCCCTGATCCTTGCGGCGACCCTGTCACTCACACTGACAGCCTGCGGCAATGGGAATGCACAGGATACACAGACCGGGGAGGACAGCGCAGCCGCATCGCAGGCAGAGACCGGGGACACCACGGAGGAAGCTGCGGATTCTGAGG
>JAFPXW010000267.1 GCA_017394565.1 Oscillospiraceae bacterium
AGAATATATCTGTTCAGCGTGTGATTCCAAACTTTACACGGATTCACTTGGCAGCTTCAAAGCCGGTGCGGACATGACCGTCTATGCGGCAGTGGATTCCCGTATCAATGCGAACCTCGCGTGGCTGAAATCTTGGACAAAAACTGCTGAGAGCATCACGACCTCCAACGGCGTGACACTCGAAATATTCCGCATGAATGCTAAGGAAGCCGATACTGTTATCCTCGGCACAAACGGCGGCAGCAACGAATCAGCGAATTATATCATACTGGCAAAGGAGGGCTTCGCTTCGGAAAAGGGTGATGTCAACGCTGACGGTGTGATCGACATTTTTGACCTCGGACGTGCCAAGCAGATGGTACTCAAATCACAGCAGAACATGGCTGCGGATTTGGATGAAAACGGAAAGCTCGAAGTCAGGGATCTGATCCTGCTCACGAAGTGGCTGCACCATCAGATCACGGTATTCCCGACAGTGGAAAAGCCCTCGGAACCTCCGACTGAGCCGACGACTCAGCCGGTCATAGAAGCAGCCAAGCCCACAGCGATCGCCAATCCCCTGATCTGGTGTGATGTGCCGGATATGGACTACATCCGTGTGGGTGACACCTACTACATGGTCAGCACCACGATGTTCTTCAATCCCGGCGTACCGATTATGAAATCTAAGGATCTGGTATCATGGGAGCTGTGTTCCTACGTTTATGACACGCTCGAAAACAACGACACGACCAATCTCCTGAACGGCAAAAACGCCTACGGAAACGGGCAATGGGCTACAAGTCTGCGCTATAAGAACGGCAGATTCTATCTGTTCTTCGCCAGCAACGATCAGGGGAAATCCTACATCTTCCAGACCGATGACATTGAAAGCGGCAAATGGGAGAAGCATACCCTGAACGGCGTTTATCACGATGCTTCCCTGTTCTTCGACGATGACGGGAAGAATTATCTCATCTACGGCAGCGGCACGATCAGCATCAAGCAGCTCAACAGCGATGTGACAGATTTCCAGCCGGGCGGTGTGAGCAAGGTGTTGTTCAAGGGTGACTGGCAGGGGCTTTGCGAGGGTTCACGCTTTTACAAGATCGACGGCTATTATTACGACTGCATCATCGGCAAATGGCCGCGCTCGGAAATGGTTTTCCGCAGCAAGGATTTGCTCGGCACTTACGAGTACAAAACAGTCATGTCCTGCGGCGTCGGCACTTACGGCGCAGGCTGCGCACAGGGCGGCATGATCGAAACGGCGGACGGCAAATGGTACAGCCTGATGTTCCAGGATCACGGTGCCGTCGGACGTATCCCGAGTCTCATCCCTGTCACATGGGTGGATCACTGGCCGGTATTCGGCGTGAATGGCAAGATTCCCACATCGCTCACCATCAACACGAATTATACCGGTACAAGCCTTGCGTGCAGCGATGAATTCAATGAGACTGCATTCCCGCTTGTATGGCAGTGGAACCACAATCCCGACAACACAAAGTGGTCGCTTACTGAGCGTGAAGGCTGGCTGCGTCTGAAAACCGGTTCGACCGCTTCTGATCTGCTCACGGCACGCAATTCCCTGACCCAGCGCACGGAAGGACCAGCCTGCACAAGCAGTGTCAAGATGGATGTCTCCAAAATGAAGACGGGCGATTATGCGGGAATCGCGGCATTCCAGGAAGTCTACGGTCAGGTCGGTGTCTATGTGGACGGCAGCGGTACGAAGAAGCTGTTCATGGCGGAAAACGGCAATGCCAGTGCCGAGGGCATCGGCGCAAAGGCAGGCAAAACGAAGATCATAGAGGAAAAAACGCTGACATCCGATACGGTGTATTTCAGGATCGACTACAAATTCTCGACCTTTGACCAGAATGCCATGACGTCCTCGAACGACATCGACAAGGCGAATTTCTACTATTCCTACGACGGACAGAACTGGACAAGGATCGGCAGTGAGCTTTCCATGAAGTATAAGCTTTCTCTGTTCACAGGCTACCGGACAGCAATCTTCAATTATGCTACCAAACAATCCGGCGGCTATGTCGATGTGGACTAGTATCATTACAGCCGGACACAGTACCAGCCGAGTCTTTTGAAGTAAGAATGCTCTGATAGAAATCTTGATCCCGGATAAGATAGCCAATCCTATCCGGGATTCTTCTGCCGGTCGATTTGTGATACATCCTACACTCTTTGTTCACAAAATGCAGTTGATTGCAAACGGATCCTGTGATACAATAGAAGTATCATCTCAAATCCGAAAGCAGGTGCAGAGACATGAACAAGCGCAAGCGTATCGCCTTTCTGACCGCGCAGATCGAAGCAGTTCATGAACGGCGTTCCATTGACG
>JAFPXW010000268.1 GCA_017394565.1 Oscillospiraceae bacterium
AAGAAGGATGCGCATTCTGTTTGCTAAGGTTAAGCAGTGCATCCCTTTCCCGTCGTACAAGACGGCATTGCATCTGGTTGTGTTTCTTTTGTTTGCTTTAGCAAGTATAGCACTTTTTCCGGTACTTTGCAAGATGGGAAAATGACGGTTTTTCGGATGCGGGTATCTATCGTTTTGGTGAGTTTTGCAGACACGGACATGACATGATTTTTACCATAGCTTGACAAAATCCCATTTTTCATGTATAATGGATGCTGTAGGTTGATACCCTGCGGAGAGGAAGATGAGATCATGCATATCAACGAAGGCTGGGTTGCCGCTTGGGGCAATGCCATTTCCATTCGTGTACGCCGTCCTGAGAATTACGGCAAGAACCTGACGCTGCGTTACCCGATCACGATGCTGTTCGATGGCAGTGCGCTGCGTATTACATTAGATAATTTCTGCGGAACACAGCTTGTGCGGCTGCATCATGCGTGTGCTGCAAAGTCCGGCAGCGGTTCGGATATCCTCGCAGAAACCAACCAGACCATCCAGTTCGGCGGCTTTCCGCGTGTGACGATCCCCGTCGGCGGCAGTGTCCAGAGCGATCCGATCGAGCTGCCCTTCAAGCGTGGCGAACGTGTCACGATCAGCCTGTATTTCGACGATTTCACGGAACTGCGTTCGGCGGTCAATATCACCGGTCCTCTGACCAGCGGCTATTTTGCGGTCGGCGATTATGCCGAATCTGCAAAGCTTCCGCGCGAACTGACCAACAGCACCAACTGGTTCTATTTCCTCAGCGGTATCGAAGCGAGGACGAGCGAAAACAACCGTGCGATCGTTTGCTACGGTGACAGCATTACCGCACAGGCATGGCCGGATTACCTGATGAAACGCATCCTGACCGAGGGCAATGGTACGGTTTCCGTTGTGCGCAAGGCTGCCAGCGGAACGCGCATCCTGCGGCAGTATGATAATATCGTATACGATTCCTATGGACTGAAGGGCTCGACACGGTTTCCGCATGAAGTCCCTGTGCCGGGCGCGGATACCGTCATCATCCAGCACGGCATCAATGACATCATCCATCCGGTCGGCACAGACGTGAATCCCTTCCGCCCGTGGAGCGATCTGCCGACCGTCGAGGATCTGATCGACGGAATGCGCCGCTACATCGGCTGGGCGAAGGACTATGGCATGAAGGTCTACCTCGGCACGCTGCTGCCCATCGAGGGATGGCGGACATACGCGGCATTCCGCGAGAAGCTGCGTCAGGGCTTCAATGAGTGGATCCGTACCACAAAGGAAGCCGACGGCTGCATCGACTTCGACCGTGCGGTCTGCGATCCGCAGCACCCGACGGCGTTTGCGGAAGGCTTTGACAGCGGCGACCATCTTCATCCGTCTTTGCAGGCGTACAAGCGCATGGCGGAGGAGGTCCCGGAGGAATTGCTGCACAGATAAGCTGTTTTTAGGCTTAGAACCTGTCCACACACCCTAATTGAATGGTATCATGAACCGCATGGCGAGGAGG
Source organism: Oscillospiraceae bacterium (assembly GCA_017394565.1). Taxonomy (GTDB): domain Bacteria; phylum Bacillota; class Clostridia; order Oscillospirales; family Ruminococcaceae; genus UBA3855. The sequence continues at coordinate 1,520 of JAFPXW010000268.1, forward strand.
CTCGCTGTGCGGTTTTTGTTTTTTTGGTATATCCGAACTCGGACGGGCATAGGATGAAAGCAAGAAAGGAAGTGACCGTCCATGAATACCAGGGAACATCTGCAAAATATCGTGGAATATCTGCCGGCACAGGTACGGCGCAGCATCGGGCTTCTGCCGGAGGAAAGCCGGTCGCGGATCCAGGAGATCCGTCTGCGTGCCGGAAAACCCGTCTGTCTGACATCCGCCGGAAAACCGGAATTGCTTGCACCGGACGGCAGAACCACACGAAATCCGGCGGCGGCACTGATCCCGTCGCCGGAGGACATTGCCCACAGCTTTCAGGCGGTGATGTCGTATTCGGTGCATAGCCATCAGCAGGATCTCGCGGAAGGATTCGTCACGATCCGGGGCGGCTGCCGCGTCGGCCTCTGCGGAAGTGCGGTGCGTCAGGGGGATGCGATCCAGACCGTGAAAAGCATCAGCGCCCTGAATTTCCGCATCCCGGGGGAATTTTTCGGCTGTGCAGCGTCTGTATTCCGGCAGACCGGACAGGCTGGCGGCTTGCTGATCGCCGGTGCGCCGGCAAGCGGAAAAACGACATTCCTGCGTGACCTGTGCCGGCTGCTGGGCGACCGTTTCCGGACGGCGCTCGTGGATGAACGCGGCGAGATCGCAGCCGTTTACCGCGGGATCCCGCAGCACGATGTCGGGTTGATGACGGACGTGCTGGACGGCTATCCACGTGCGGAAGGCATCCTGACCGCCTTGCGCGTGATGAATCCCGACCACATCCTCTGCGACGAATTGTCCCGTCCGGAGGATGTGGAGGCGGTGCGTTCCGCGCTGGGATGCGGCGTGCAGATCTCGGCAAGCGTCCACGCAGGGAGCTTTACGCAGCTACAGTCGCGCCGCCTGCTGCAGCCGCTTCTGGAGGCCGGTGCGTTTCGCTACTGCGTGATGCTGACGGGAGTTGGACAGGTGCAGTCTGTCCGGAAGCTGTCATGATGCGGCTGATCGGGATCCTGTGCCTGGTCACAGCCTGCGCAGGGATCGGATGCTGCCGTTCGGCAAAGCTGCACGAGGACGTGCTTTCGCTGGAACGGCTGTGTGCGATGCTGGATGATGCCGCCGCCTGCATCCGGCATCAGCGGTTGGAATTGTGGGAACTGTTGTCATTTTTGGCAGCACATCCGAATTACAGGAGATTTCGTTTTCTGCATGAAGTCGCCGAACAATTGTCGCCGCTGACCGTTCCGGCGGAGCTCTGGAAGCAGGCCGTCATGTCCGACCGCGCCGTTCCGGATGCAGCAAAGCCCATCCTCTCTGCACTGGGCGCAGGCCTCGGCACAACGGACTGCGAGGGACAACTGGCGGCACTGTCGCTATATCGCGGACAATTGCAGCGTGCGGCAGCAGACGCGCGGGAAATCTTCCGCACCAAAGGCAAGCTTTGCCGCACGCTCGGACTGCTCGGCGGTGCGATGGCGGCGGTGGTGCTTGCGTAAACAATAAAAAAGGGAGAGAAGCATATGGACATCGACCTCATCTTCCGGATCGCCGGGACAGGCATCATCGTCGCGGTGCTGAGTCTGGTCCTCAAGAAAGCCGAACGCGACGAACAGGCGATGATGACGACGCTGGCAGGGCTTGTGGTCGTGCTGATGCTGCTGATCGACGAGATCGGAGAGCTGTTTTCGAGCGTAAAGGCGGTGTTCGGACTGTGAATATCACGCAGACAGCAGCATTTTGCATCGTGGGCAGCATCCTGTGCCTGTTCCTGCGCGAAGTCCAGCGTCCGCAGGCGGCACTGCTGGGGATCGGCGTGGTGGTGCTGGCGCTTCTGTCAGCAATGCCGGAGGTGCAGAGAATTCGCGATATTGCGGAAAATCTTTACCGCCAGAGTGGGCTGGACGAAGGGTATTTCACGATCCTTTGCAAAGCCGTCGGCATCACCTATCTCACACAGCTTGGCGCCGATGTCAGCCGTGACTGCGGCGAGAGCGCGATCGCATCGGCGGTGGAGCTTGGCGGACGTGTCAGTCTGGCGGCACTGTCGCTGCCGTTATTTGTACGGCTGGCGGAGATCGTGCTGGAGGTGATGCGATGAAGCACTGGCTTGGCATTCTGCTGGCAGGCTTTTTTCTGCTGACAGTGCAGACGCTCCCTGTGCGCGCAGAGGAACTGTACGACGACACCCTCTCCGCCTTGCTGGAGCTTGGCGGCGATGCAAATTTTTTGCCGGAAAGCGCGGATCTCTCTGCGCCGGAGACACTCACTGAACCGGGGATCGGCGGATTTTTCGCGAAAACCTGCGAACTCATCAGGCAGGAAGCCCGGGCGCCGCTGCAAACCTTCACGCTGCTGCTGGGGGTGATTCTGCTCTCCGCGCTTGCCGGAGGTCTGCGCATCGGTGAGGGAACGGGCGTTGTGTACGAAACCCT
>JAFPXW010000269.1 GCA_017394565.1 Oscillospiraceae bacterium
CATTTGCCGAGGGTTTGAATTTAAGGCAATACCGCACAAAGGACAGCGCGTCAGATGCGCCGCAGATTTTTCGTCAGATTGTACAGTGACGACGACGCGATACTGTATGTATCGCTAGGAGGAACTGTGCAAGATGACGGACAAGATGGGGGGCAGATGATGTGCTGAGCCGTCAGGCGGTCTTTGTGCGGTGTTGCCTTAACGTCAGGCGATACCGCAACTGCGCATTACGCATTGGATTCCGGTTCCGGATAACTTCTCACCGCGTCCACGATGATCTGGGCGCAGCCTTCGATGCCGACGATGCCGGTGTTCAGGCAGAGGGCGTAGTTGCCCTTGTCGTGCCAGTTGCCGCCGGTGTTGATGTTGTAGAACTTCTCGCGGCGGTTGTCGATGCGCGGCAGGATGGTGTCGATGTCCTTGGCAGACACGTCGTAGGTGTTCTGCGCATATTGCAGACGGAAGGAACGCGGCGCATAGATGAAGGTCGGGAAGCGGTAGGGATTATCGCGCAGGATCCAGTTGGCGCAGCGGCCGACGATCACGCAGCTGCCCTGCTCGGCCAGCTCCTTGATGATCTGCGTTTCGGTGATGTAGAGTTTATCGGAAACCGGTATGTTATCCTCCATAGTGCGTGCCGGGTTGGAATTCATCAGCAGCGCATACAGGAAGCTTTTCGGCGAGGATTCCTCAGCACCCTCCAGCTTGGAGACCGGAACGCCAAGGCGTTCGGATGCCATTTCTAAGATCTCGTGATTGTAGAACGGGATGCCCAGTGTCTGTGCAACGTGCTTGCCCACGACGCTGCCGCCGCTGCCGTATTCACGTTCGATGGTAATGATCGGATGCTTCATAGTTTGATCGTCCCCCTGTTCAGATAAATTCTCCGCACCTGCGGAGTCATCTTTTTTTCTTTGGAAAAATGTGATACCTATATTATAGCACAAAACGCACAAAAAATCATCTGATTCCTGAAAAAAGAATGTCGATTTGAAAAAATCTGCGTTTTTGCCAAATCCCGAACACGTTTTTTATGCAATTTGAAACGCCATACCCTCTGCAAATTGCACGGCATCGGGATTTTTTGAAGTGTTAAAACTGTTGAAACTTCCAATTTTCCGGCTCGTTCACAAAAAAGCCATAAAAGAAACCGGGTTATATGTTATAATTTAAGTCAGAACCCAAAAATGATCACAGAAAGGAAGTCAGACATGAACAAACCAAAGAAGCTCCGTGCGGCGGCACTTCTAGCGGCTCTGCTGCTGGGATGCACGACGCTGACGGGCTGTGCGGATATGATCGCCGATATGGCAGCCAATTCTGCGCCGCCGACGGAGGAAGTCACAGAAACCACCGTACAGGAACTCGCAGAAACCATCGAAACAACGCAGGAAACAGAACCCACCACCGAAGGACACGTCAGTCCGCAGGAAACCGTGACCTCCTATCTGGGCACGCAGTTTGACACCGATGTGACGCTGGATCGCGACAGTGCGGATGATTTGGGCAAGAACTACAAGGTGCCGCTTCAGAATCTCATCCGCGAGGGCGACATTCCGGAATCGTTCACGTTTGTCTTTTATGCCAGCGACGGCTACACGGACATCGGCACCTTCAAGGGCGGCTGCGGCGTTTCCGTGACGGAGGACTGCACAGCGGCAACGGATGCCGGATGGTACCAGTCGGAGGATCTGGAGCAGCAGTCGCAGGGGGCTTACATCGAGCTGAAATGGAACGTTCCGGCGAACGTCGCGCCCTATATCGCAGCAGACGGTGATGTACAGGTTGGCTACTGGTGGGGGAATACACAGAAGGTCATCCTCAAGAACGTCATCTGCACCTACACACGGACAGAGTCCCTTCCGGTGGACGGCACAAAAACAGTCCATATCGGGCAGGTCGTGCGCATGACAGACGGCGCCGACAAATCGAATATCGTCAAGGTACCGCTTTCCGGCATCCTCGGATCGGACGGCGTTCCGCAGGCGATCACCTTTGACATCAGCGGCAGCAGTGCGTTCCACAAATTTACAGGCGCATTCGGTATCACAACAGACGACTGGTATCAGTCGGACACGATCGCGGTCATGAGCGATGCATCGACACTTTCCATGACATGGATCCTGCCGGAGGAGATCCGCTGGGATGTTCCGCGTGACGGCGAGGTCATGCTGGGCTACTGGTGGAGTGAGGCCGGCGACATCACACTCGACGACGTGACCGTGAAATACAGCGTCGGCGGCACCCGGCCGGAGTCGCCGGCATCGAAACCAGACAATGTACAGCAGGCAGACAATCAGGAGGTAGCACAAAGCATGAAAAATGACGGCAGAGCAGCAGCCATTGCTGCGGACATCAAGGTTGGCTGGAATCTGGGCAACACCCTCGACTGCTACGACAAGACCAACAAAAATACCGACTACGAAGTCTACTGGGGCAATCCCAAGACCACCAAGGCGCTGTTCGATACCGTCAAAGCGAAGGGCTTCAATGCGGTGCGGATCCCGGTTTCGTGGACGAATCACCTCTCGTCGGACAACACCATCGACACGGTATGGCTTGACCGTGTGCAGCAGGTCGTGGACTATGCGCTGGAGGACGACCTCTACGTCATCATCAATATGCACCATGATGATTACACCTGGCTGCATCCGGTCTATGCGGAGGAGGATGCCGTTTCCGCGAAGTACGTCAAGATCTGGAAGCAGATCGCCGCACGGTTCAAGGATTACGACCTCAAGCTCCTGTTTGAAGGTCTGAATGAACCGCGTATGGTCGGCACCGCGAACGAGTGGATGGGCGGCACGGATGAGGAGCGCACCGTCATCAACCACCTGCTGGCAAAATTCGTGGACACCGTCCGCACATCCGGCGGCAACAACGCCGACCGCACGCTGCTGGTACCCACCCACGCGGCATCCATTACAGATGCAGCGCTGAACGGTCTGGTTCTGCCGGATGACAGCAATCTGATCGTCTCCATCCACAACTATTCCCCGTGGAAACTCACGACAAAGGATTATCCGGATGTCAAGACCTTCGATGCCACCGGACAGGCGGAGCTGGATGCGCAGTTTGACAAGCTGGACAGACTGTTCGTCAGCAAGGGCATTCCGGTCATCATCACGGAATTCGGCGCAGAGAGCAAGGACAATGACGCAGATCGTGACGCCTTCTATGCGTACTATATCCAGTCCGCTGGCAGGCACGGCATCCCGTGTTTCCTCTGGGACAACGGCCCGTTGGACAGCTACGGCATTCTCGACCGCAAGAACAACGCATGGTTCGGCAACGGCATCGCGGATGCAGTTGTGGAAGCAGCGAAATAACTACAAAACCGCCGCTGTCTGTGAAGAATACAGACGGCGGCGGTTTTGTCAGGATCCGATACCGATCATCGAAGCGCTGATCAACAAACTGACCTCTCCGCCAAAAAACGGAGAGGTCTCGTTGTATATTCAATGCTTGAGGTAAGAACGCACCAGGATCTGCAAAAGCTCATCACGGTCGATGTGACGGATAAGATTTCGCGCATTGTTGTGCGTGGTGATGTATGTCGGATCCTCGGACAAAATATAACCGACGATCTGGTTGATCGGATTGTATCCCTTCTGCACGAGGGCGTCGTAGATAATTGTCAGAGTCCGCTTGAGTTCAATTTCG
>JAFPXW010000270.1 GCA_017394565.1 Oscillospiraceae bacterium
CGGTGAATGGCGAGGAGCTGACTTCCGGACTTGCGGCGAGCATTCCGGTCAAGCGCGGAACGACCGTCATTACGATGGATGTGGCTGAGGAAGGGCTGCTGCCGACCACAGTCACTTTGCAGGTGGACACGATCTTTTCGGCGAATTTCCTGCGCGGTGACGTGAACCTTGACGGAACGATCGATGCTGTGGATGCCGCGGAGCTCCTCATGTACTGCGCAGAAGCCGGCACCGGCAAAACGCCGGAGGTCAGCGACGATGAGTGGATCTACCGCGCGGATTATGATGAAAACAGTGAGATCAGTGCCGTGGATGCCGCGGCTGTGCTGATTTACGCGGCTGCGCAGGGCGCAGGCGGGAACGTGTGAGCCATGTGTGAGTATTCCACGGGGAGTATATCAGAATTGTCAAATTATGAACGAAATCCGTAAAATATCTTGTGTTCTTTGTCGTTGCATTTTTTCACAATTTTTAGTATAATATAAGAGTATGATGTCTGACAGGACCTGTACAGGCAAGCGCAGACGTCTGGAAATCGTATGAAATTTATCTGATAGGAGAATCTCCATGAAGACTACAGGCATGAGATCTGCTGCGGCAGCCTTGCTGTCCGCTGTGATCGCAGTCCACCTGATGCCGGTGCTTTCTGCTGGTGCGGAGAATGTTCCGCCCGGCGTTGTGGGCGCTGTCAGTGTCGATACCGTGACAACTTACTATTACGATACCAAAGCTTCCGGTGGCATGACTGCAATGTGGAATGACGCAGTTTCCGCCAAATCAGCAACGGTCAAGCTGTACGCGGACTGGAATGCCGAGAAAGGCACGCGCCTTGTGACCGAAGGCAAGGGCATGGCGTTTGACGGCGTGATCTGCGTTCCGAAGGGACACGAGGTCACGGTGGATCTCAACGGCTTTTCCATCAACCGCGCACTGGAAACCGCAGTCGAAAACGGCGAAGTCATCTGCGTTGAGCAGGGCGCGACGCTGAATCTGACGGATACCAAAGCATCCGGCAGTACGGCCGGCAAAGTGACCGGCGGCTGGAATACCGACGGCGCCGGCGGCATCCAGGTAGAAGCCGGCGGCACGCTGAATCTCTGGGGCGGCTGTATTACGCAGAATTCCTCCGATACCAGCGGCGGCGGCATCCTTCTGAAGGGCGAAAACAGCCGCTTGTATATGACGGGCGGTTCGGTCACACAGAATGCAGCGGCTGTCAATGGCGGTGGCATTGCAATGATCGACGCAAGCCTTGAGATCGTCAATGGTACCATCTCCGAAAATGCATCCTCCGGCAGCGGCGGCGGCATCTATCAGCAAGGCGGCACGGCCGTTCTGCAGGACTGCAATATTGGCTCGAATGCGGCACTGGCCGGCGGCGGCATCTGCACGACACAGACGGCATCTCTTACCCTGAAAGCGACTGCTGCGGTGCAGAACAATGTGGCTGGTGCAGCCGGCGAGGAGGGCAGGGGAGGCGGCATCTTCGCGATGGGAACGCTTCCTGTCCGGTTTGCAGGCTCGCCCAGTGTCATTTCCAACCGCCAGTCGGACGGCACGGTCAGCAACCTGACGTTCTATGTCAACGAAGCCGGCACATTTGTCGGGCCTCGTGTTGAGAACGACGGCGTGACGTCCGGCGCGAAGGTCGGGTTGAATTTCACCGGCGGCCAGGGCAGGGAAATCGCATTTGCACCGACCTGGAACGGCGTCAGCATATTTGCGGCAGACGGTGCTTTTGAGTATTTTGAAGTGGATGACATCCAGTACCTCAAGCGCCCGGCCGTTGCCAGCGACTACATGATCTATGTCTGGATCGGGTGCGGTGCGGCGGTTCTGATCGCTGCGGTGATGATCACTGTGATCATTGTCAGCAGCCGAAAGCGCAGGAAACGCAAAAAGTCCAGACGTCGCAAGGCGGCTGCGGCTGCAAAGCCTTCCGCACAGAAACCGGCTGCACAGAAAGCCAGAAAATCCTGATGTGAAAAATAAACCCTCCGCAGAAGCTACGCTGCGGAGGGTTTTCGTGTTTTCAAAAAAATGTTTCACAGGAATGTTTCACAGCGTTTTAGGGTGTGTTGACACTAAAATCATGTGCAGATTTTTGAGCAGAATTTCTGCGCAGACAAGGAGAGGAAACGCAGGTGGGCTGTCGCCCAGCAAGTTTTCTCGATGCAGTATGCGTAAAATTCTGCCAAAAAGATGCGTTTTAGGCTTAGTGTCAACACACCCTAGAAAAACAGTCCTGTGATCCAGGCGCCGAGTGAAGCTGCCAGTGCCACCACGATCAGCGGCAGGTTGAAGTACGCCAGCACCAGTGCGACCGCAGTGCCGACGATGGAAGTCACCATGTTTCCGGTGCTGTAGAAGATCGCCGGGATCGTCATGGCGCTCAGGACGGCATACGGGATGTAGTACAGGAAGCTGCGCAGGAATCTGGAGGTGATCTTCCGGCGGAAGAATGCAAACGGCAGGACGCGGATGAGATATGTCACGCCGGCCATCACAACGATATAGATCGCAATGCTCATTCCTCAGCCTCCTCTCGCGGAAATACCAGCGCCCCGAACACAGATGCCGCCAATGCGCACAGGATCACGGCAAAGCCGGAGGACAGCGCAGGGAGCAGGTAATGACAGATGCAGCTGAGCGCCGCGGCAGCCAGAACAACGCAGAGGACGCTTTTTTCCTTGCGCGAGGGCGGGATGATGATCGCGATGAACATTCCGTACAGCACGATGCCAAGCGCCGCTGTGACGGACGGCGGCAGGATCTCACCGGCAGCCGCGCCTAAAAACGTTCCCAGCACCCAGCCCGTTGTCGAGATGCAGATGATGCCGTACATAAACGTCGGGCGCAGCTTTTCGGTTTCTGCGATGCACACGCCGAAGATTTCGTCCGTGATGCCATAAGCTGCCAGCAATCGGTGCGGCAGCGTGAAACTGCCATCCAGCTTTTGCGACAGCGACAGTGCCATCAGTGCATAGCGGATGTTGATGGTGAGCTGTACCAGCGCCATTTCGAGCAGCGAACCGTGGGATGCGATGACATCCACACCGGCGGCTTGCCCGGCGGATGTCAGATTTGTCAGCGAAATGAGGGAGGCTTCCATCACAGAAAGCCCCGCCCGTATCGCCATGATGCCAAAACCAAAGGAAACCGACAGATACCCCAGACCGATCGGGATGCCCTGTATCAGTCCCCGTACAAAACCAGAATTTTTTCTCATCCCATTACCTTATTGAATACGCCGAATGCACCCAGCAGCAGGAACAACAGCATAACCGGTGCAACAAATTTGATCATGGCGATATACAGCCATTTTCTTCCAAATCTCTCGCCGTTTTTGGTGGCTTCCTCGATGATGGTCCTGGGCTTGACCAGCCAGCCGACCAGAATGCACGTTCCGATCGCAACGACCGGCATGAGGATGTTATTGCTGATGTAATCGAACAGGTCGAGGATCTGTGCAGACGAACCGTTCGGCAGTTTCAGCTCGAAATACAGCACATTATAGCCAAGACAGATGAAAATGCTGATGGCAAGCGCCACGACGCTCTCGATGATGGTTGCCTTGCGGCGGCTCCAGCCGAATGCGTCCATGAGGCTTGCAACGACGGTTTCGAGGATGGACATACTGCTGGTGAGCGCTGCGAGCAGTACCATGATAAAGAATACTGCGCCGATCACAGTGCCTGCCGGACCCATCGCCTGAAAGACCTTCGGAAGTGCCACGAACATCAGTCCGGGGCCGCCCTTCATGCCCTCCGGACCGAGGAATACATACACCGCCGGAACGATCATGACGCCGGCAAGGAATGCAACAACCGTATCGAAGATCTCGATCTGATTGACAGATGTCATGAGGTTGCTGTCATCCCGCAGGTAGGAGCCGTAGGTGACCATGATACCCATTGCGACGCTGATGCTGTAGAACAGCTGTCCCATGGCGTCCATGATCGTCACGAAAACAGATTTTGCGCTAAGATTCGCGAAATCCGGAATGACGTAGACCTTCAGACCGTCCAGTCCGGTGCGGCCCGCGTCACCGCCCTTGATGGTCAGGGAGAAGATCGCAATGCCGAGTATCATGACCAGCAGCACTGGCATGAGGACTTTCGAGAGCGATTCGATGCCCTTATTGACACCGAGGTAAATGACAAATGCCGTCGCTGCGAGGAAAATCACGTCAAAGATGATCGGCGACCACTGCGCTGTGATAAAGCCCGTGAAGAAGCTGTCATCCGCAGCCGCGGCGCTGTTGCCGGTGACAAAGACGGTGCAGTATTTCAGCACCCAGCCGCCGATGATGCAGTAATACGGCAGGATCATAAACGGCACGATGCAGGCGAAAATGCCGATCCATTTAGAGGGCTTGTGCAGGACGCCATAGGCTGTCAGGGCGCTTTGCTTGGTCTTTCGGCCGATGGAAATTTCGGACACGATCATCGTGAAGCCGAAGGTCAGCGCCAGCACGATGTACACCAGCAGAAACAGTCCGCCGCCGTCCTTGGCAGCGAGGTACGGAAATCGCCAGATGTTTCCGAGTCCGACAGCACTGCCGGCTGCCGCCAGTACGAATCCGATCGAACTGGAGAATGAGTTTCGTTTTTCCATTTCAAATACTCCTTATTTCATAGTCCTTACGGTTTTTGCGCCGTAATCGCAGATATTTTTATTATAACATAAATTTAGAAGGATTGCAAGGCTTTGGTGATAGATGAATTTCACAAAAACGAATATCGCAGAAGTATCAAATTGAACGGAAAGGATAAGTTGGAGTGTAAGGGCTGTGATAGGCATGGAGAGGAAATGGGGGATGCGCGATGCTTGAACTATAAATTGCACAAAATACGCCGAGTTTTGTGCAAATCGCGCCAAAGAACTGCCGCTAAACGACACGCGCGAATTGCACAAAACAGGTATTTTGTGGTC
>JAFPXW010000271.1 GCA_017394565.1 Oscillospiraceae bacterium
CATCGACCTCGGCACTGCCAATACGCTGGTCTATATGCGGGGAAAGGGCATCGTACTGCGCGAGCCCTCTGTTGTCGCTGTCAATACCCGTACCGAAAAAGCACGCTATGTCGGCAAGGATGCCAAGCAGGTCATCGGCAGAACGCCCGGCTCGATCGTTGCCGTCCGTCCGCTGAAGGAGGGCGTGATCGCGGACTTTGACCTGACCATCACCATGCTGCAGGAGTTCATCCACAAGGCGCTCAAGGGCAGGATCTTCACCAAGGCCCGCGTGACCATCTGCATCCCGTCCGGTGTCACACCCGTCGAGCGCAATGCCGTCCGCGAGGCTGCGGAAAAAGCCGGCGCACGGCACCCTGTTTTTATCGTGGAGGAGCCGATGGCAGCCGCGATCGGTGCAGGACTTCCGACAACGGATCCCACCGGCAGCATGATCGTGGACATCGGCGGCGGCACGAGTGAGGTCGCAGTCGTTTCGCTCGGCGGCATCGTCACCTCGCGAAGCGTCCGCTGCGCCGGAGATTCCTTCGATGCGGCGATCCAGAACTATATCAAGAAGAAATACAATCTCCTCATCGGCGAGCGCAGCGCGGAGAACATCAAGCTCACCATCGGTTCGGCGTTTCCGAGCGAAAAGGAGGAAACCATGGAGATCAAGGGCAGAAACCTCCTCAATGGTCTGCCGGAAAATGTGACCATCACCTCCTCCGAGGTCCGCGATGCCATGGCAGAACCGCTGTCCCGCGTCATCGACGCCATCAAGACCACGCTGGAGGAAACGCCTCCGGAGCTTTCGGCAGACATCATCGACCAGGGCATCACCCTGGCAGGCGGCGGTGCGCTCCTGCGCGGCATCGACAAGCTCATCAACCGCGAGACCGGAATGCCGGTGTATATCGCGGAATTCCCGCTTGACTGCGTGGCAGAGGGCGCCGGCAAGGTGCTGGAGAATATGGACAAATATCAGGATACGCTCGTGGAGTATCTGAAATACTATGAGAAGTAAGCCGCTGACCGCTGAAAGGAGGAACGGGCGCTAAGCTATGAATCATTTTCTGAAAAGCACACGCTTTAAGGTCATCCTCTTTATTCTGGCGCTGCTGGTGGGCATCATGATCTATGCCGTGTCAGTCGGCGGCTATACGCTGAGCGCTGTGAGCCTGTTCCGGACGATCACAGCGCCGTTTCAGCGGCTGTCCAATTCCATGTCGGAGCGCGTGGAGCATTCCCTGAATGTCTACCGCGATGCCGAGATCCATTATGAGCAGAACAAGGCACTCAAGCAGGAGGTCGCCGAGCTCCAGAAGCAGCTGGCGGACTACGAGGAGACCAGGCGCCATCTGGAGGAATTGCAGGAATTCGTCGGCATCAAGGAGGAATACAAGGATCTGGTGCTGTCCGCACCGTGCGAGGTGGTCAGCTATGTGACGAATGATCCCTTCGGGGCGTTCATGATCGGGCAGGGCAGCGCGGACGGCATCGAGCTGTACGATCCGGTCGTGACAGACCTGGGACTGGTCGGCGTCATCACCGAAGTCGGCGACCATACCTCAAAGGTGACCACGATCCTGTCGCCGGAGGTCTCCGTTGCGGTGTATTGCAGCACGACGCCGGATCACGGCGTTGTGACCGGCAGCGTAAGCCTTGCGATGGAGGGACTCTGCCGGCTGCAATACCTCGAAAAAGACTCCCGGATCCGCAAGGACAAGGTCATCCTCACGTCCGGCGAAAACGGCCTGTTCCCGAAGGGCTACGTCGTCGGGTACGTCCGCGATGTGCAGGTCGATGAATCCGGACTGAATACGATGGCTTCCATCGAGCCGGCGGCGGAGATCTCCGACCTGAGCATGGTCATCGTCATCAAGGACTTCGAGGGGAAGGGCGTGGATCGCGATGAATAAACGCTTTACATCCCGCCACCATGCGGCGATGCAGGTCGTGCAGTGGATCGTGTTTGCGCTGCTGGCGTTTCTCTTTTATGTCTTGATGACGTCCGGCAGCCATGTGCAGCCGCTGCTGCTGATCCCGCTTGCCATGTGCATTTCGGTGCATTTCGGCGAGATTCCGTCGGCAGCCGTCGGCGTGGTGTCCGGCCTGCTGATGGACATTGCCTGCGGAAAGCTCCTGGGCTACAACGCCATCTGGATGGTGGTCTGCTGCGTGGCGACCTCGCTCCTGCACAGCTACTATCTGCGCGATAAATTCTTCAATACCCTCCTCCTGACCGCGGTCTGCACCGCCGTACAGGGCTATATGGATTTCATGCTGTACTACGCCATCTGGGGGCACGAGAACGTCACGCTCGTCTATACGCACATCATGCTGCCAAGCGGCATCATGACGCTGGTCTGCACCATTCCGGTGTGGCTGATCGTCCGCTGGATCTGCCGTGTCTGCGGCAGTCAGCGCAGCTTTGAGCTGGAAAAGACGATCGTGACCAGCCAATAAAAGAAGGAGTCACCAAATGCGAACTTTTTCTGAATATCTCAAAATGGCTCTTGCGGTGCTGATGGTGCTGGCAAGTGCCATTCTGTGCGCATTCCGGCTGATGAAGGTGCAGGTCGTGGACACGGGCGCCTACTCGCGGCACGAAGCTGTCACGACCACCTACACACAGAAGATCCCGGCGACACGCGGCGAGATCGTGGATGCGGCCGGCGAGAAACTCATCGGAAATTACGTCTGCTACGCGGTCGTGATCGACGAGAAAAGCTTTCCGTCCGAAAATGCCGAGAGCAACCGTGTTCTTCTGCGCCTGACCGAGATCCTCACAAAAGCCGGCAATACCTGGGAGGACACCCTGCCCATCACACCGGATGAGCCGTATGATTTCCTGGAGGATGCCGAGGAGAGCAAGCTGGCCGTCATGAAGCGCAAGATCGGCGTCAATGCCTACGCGACCGCGCAGAACTGCATGGACGTCCTGTGCCGCAGCTACGGCATCGGGGACGAGTTCACCGCATCGCAGAAACGCCGCATCGCAGGCATCCGCTACACGATGCTCGACGACGATTTCTCCATCTCGAACCGCTTCCAGCTGGCCAAGGATCTCTCGCTCGACACGGTGACAAAGCTTTCGGAACTCTCCATGCAGCTGCAGGGCGTGAGCATCGAGCAGATCCCGCAGCGGCAGATCTTTGTGGGCGATGTCGTGCCGCACGAGCTTGGCACGACTGGCCCCATCTACGCCGAAAATGCGGACGAATACCTCGCTAAGGGCTACGACCTTGACGCGATCGTCGGCATCAGCGGCATCGAGAAGGCCATGGAGGACGAGTTGCAGGGCGAGGACGGCGTGCGTACCATCACGTTCGAGAACGGCACCGCCGTTTCGGACGAGATCACTGATCCGGTGGAAGCCGGACATACCGTGCAGCTGACCGTCAATTCCGAATTCCAGAGGGGACTTCAGGATGTGCTGGACAATTTCCTTGCGAATTTCGGCTACACCAACGCCCGCTGGGAGCTGAAGCGCCAGGGCGTCCGCAGCGGCGCGATCGTTGTGCTGGATGCGAAAACCGGCGCGGTTCTGGGCGAAGTGACTGCCCCGACCTACGACCTGACGGAGTATTCCGAGCATTACAGCGAACTGGTCGAGGCTTCCGGCAATCCGCTGTTCAACCGCGCCACCCAGGGACTCTACCGACCGGGCTCGACCTTCAAGACGATCACGGCAACGGCTGGCCTGAATGAAGGTATCGTGGACGGCTATACGTCGTTTTACTGCGGCGGAACGTATCACTATATGGATACGACATTCCACTGCACAGGACATCATAATTATATCGCCGTCGCACCGGCGCTGCGCGTGTCGTGCAATGCGTATTTCTACGAGCTGTCGCGCCGCCTGACGATCGACAAGCTGCTGGAATATGCCGGCTACTACGGCATCGGGCAGAATACCGGCATCGAGACCGGCGACGCAGCCGGCTGGATGGCGTCTCCGGAAAAGTACCATGAGCTGGGACTCGACTGGACAGTCGGTGCGGTCCTCCAGGCAGGTATCGGCAACGGCGATACGATGGTATCTCCGCTGCAACTGGCGTGCGTAGCGAATACCATCGCCAACGAGGGCAAGCGCTATCAGCCGTATCTCGTGGACAGCATCTGGGACTACAACATGGAGGAATGCATCAAAAAGACCGAACCTACGGTCGTTTCTCAGATCAACGTGGCAAATGACAATGTCTACGCCAGTGTTCGCTCCGGTATGATCCAGGCAGCCGGAAACGGCTTCCCTGCGAAGTATTCGCTCCAGAATCTCGGCTACAGCGTCGCGATCAAGACCGGTACGCCGCAGGTGACAGGACGTGTGCAGGACTCGGTGTTCATCGGCTTTGCACCGGCAAATGATCCGAAGATCGCCTTTGCAGGCATCGTCGAGGGCGGTGAGTATTCCAAATATATGATCCGTCCGATCCTCAAGCTTTATGAGGAGGTTTACGGCGATATGACAGATTAAAGGCAACACCGCACAAAGCCCGCCTGACGGCTTGGCGGCGCATCTGCTTGCATCTTTTCCGTCATTTTGCACAGAAATTCCTTGCTGGGCGCCAGCCCAGCGGCGTCATTTCTATACAATCTGACGAAAAATTTGACTGCGCATCTGCACCACCAGCTCTGTGCGGTATTGCCTAAAGACTTTCACATTGTATCACTTTACAATGACAAGACAATGGCAAGGCAATTTCGTTCGTGAAAATCCATAAATATGATGCGTTTAAATGTGCTAACTTTCACAATTTTGCGGAATTTAGCCGGAATCAATTTGACAAACCCGATATTTGTGGTATAATTATAAGTAGGTATGTTGTACAATTTTTCTGTACAGCTTCGGCTGCGTCTGACGGATCGGTGACAGAAGGACGAACGGCAGATCGGCGGCGTGGAAAGGAGAATGTTCAATGGCAAAGAATCCTAAATTGATCGCAGTAACATCCGGAAAGGGCGGTACCGGCAAGTCCTCTATCTGCTACGGTATTGGTTATACGCTCGCAAAGCAGGGCAATCGTACCCTGATCATCGAGCTGGATTTTGGTCTGCGCTGTCTGGATATCATGTTCGGTATGTCCGGCAGAGTCGATTTTGATCTCGGTGATGTGCTTTCGGGCAAGCGCCAGATCCTTGATGCTGTTGTGACTGTCCCGTCTGCAAGCAATCTGAGCATCCTGTGCGCACCAAAGGACGCCTTCATGAAGGTGACTGCTGAACAGGTCGTGGAGATCTGCCGCAGCATCAGAAAGTACTTCGATTACATCATCATTGATACCGGCGCCGGCATCAATTCGCACGTTTTTGACATCGTAGAGCAGGCAAACCTCATCCTGGTTGTCACCACACCGGATCCGATCTGCATCCGCGACGCAACGATGATGTCCGATGAGTTCTACAAGCGCGGCAACAAGCGCCAGCGCCTGATCATCAACAAGCTCTCGCCGAAGGATCTCAAGAGCGGCATGATCACCAATCTGGACGATATCATTGATACCGTCGGCATCCAGCTGCTGGGCGTGATCCCGGAGGATTTTGCACTGAAGGAAAGCACCGGCAAGGGCACCGTCCTTCCGACAAGTGCGCCGAGCCTGGCTGCATTTGATGCCATCTCCAAGCGACTCATGGGCGACCAGATTCCGCTGGTCATCAAGTAAGAGCCTGTTTAAGATCTGGAGATAGACGGATTTTCGAG
>JAFPXW010000272.1 GCA_017394565.1 Oscillospiraceae bacterium
CCCGCCGTCAAAGACGGCGGATTGCAAATCGTTATTACGATTTGCATTAGCGCGTAGTATAATAATTAGAAAACAGGCAGCAGAACAGATACAGCTGCATATTCCGGACAACGACATGAAAAGTCTCCAGACTCTGATGCGCAATCAGAGTCTGGAGCACCGGAATTATCTTTTGATGAGTCCCATAAATTGTTTCTTGAAGAATGGGAAGCTGATCCCCACATTCACGATCGTCACAACACAGAAAATGATAAATGCATTGACAAAGAATGCCACATAAGAAGTGAACTCCAGTGTCATGCATTTCGTGATACCAAAATAGCAAAGCACTGTCGTCAGCGTAAACACCAGCGCCGGCTTGATCGCCTTTGTGACGTTTCTGTTTACGATGTTCTTCTTCAGATACCAGATGTGGGCCAGCATACGGAAGATCATCGAAAGAAGCGTACCGACTGCGATACCGATGATGCCGAACTTGAATACCAGCGCCACAGACATCACAATATTCAGTGCAGCTTCGATATACGCATATTTAGAGATCTGCTTGAAGTGGCCTGCCGCATAGGAAGCCGAGACATAGGGATCACGGATACAATAGACCATCTCGGACAGCGCCAGGATGATGCCAAACGCTTTCTGATGGTAATCTGCATCGTGGATATTGGACGTATACAGCATCACAAACGGCGTCAGCAGGATCATACCGCAGGTGAACAGGATCGTGCTGATGAGATAGATCCAGTACTCGTACTGGTCGAAAACTCTGTTGAGCCGTTCATGGTTGTCCTCAGCCAGCACCTTGCCGAAGGAAGGCGAGATGGCGGAGGAGATCGAAACGATCAGGTTTTTCAGTGCATTGACAACCATCAGATGAACTGAATAGACCGAAATATTGGCCAGTGTCGAGAACACCGTCAGAATGACGATATCCGTATTCGTGTGGATAAAATAGGCGATATTGACACCAAATCCGTCCCAGCGCTGACTCAGTGCCTGCTGATCCGGTTCTGCCTGCTGATCCAGGTGATAATGCTTTCTGACATACGTCGTAAAGAACAGCGGCTGGATCAGGAAGATCAACGCCGTTGCAAACTTCAGCAACAGAATATCATGGAACAGCTTGGAGCAAACCCAGACAGACACCGTATTCAGTACGATGATCAAGGTCTGTGTCAGCGACACGAAGAATACCTTTCTGTCGGCGCTCAGCAGGAGCTTATAGGTGAGGGAGAAGAAATACTGCACAAACAGATTCATTCCCAGCACCAGGATCAAAGCGACGCTGTATTCATAGCTGTATCCTGTTCCCACGACCAGCGGATAGACCAGTCCCAGCGCCAGTGCATAGACAACATAAATAATGCCCACTTTCCGGAAGAAAGAGGCCGTCGCCTTCACGATGGCACTGACCTTCTGGTGGTCGCCCTCATTGAGCGGTTTATAGAGGGCCGCCATAATGACGCCGCTGAGTCCACCCTCCAGCAGCTTGATATAATTCAGGAACTGGTTGATGGATGATACCAGACCATTCACAGAGGAACCGAAGTCATTCAGAATGATCTTGGGAATGATAAAGCCACTCAGGATCGTGACAGCCTGCAGCAACAAGGAACAGATCACATTGCGTAATACAACTTTCTTTTCCATGATCTGCGCTTACCTCCGATATGCGGAAAAGCTGTGGTGTGTTACCCGCTGCTCCACCGGCGGCATGGTCATATAGTCACCGTACATCAGTGTCAGGTATTCATCGTATCTGCTGGGAGCCGGGAACTGCCTGCCTTCAAACTCCAGGTAAACCTTTTCCTTGAAATACGCTGCCTTGGCGTCATTATAGTAGCTCCGGACGCCTACGATATCGCTCATATAATCGGTCGGCTCCGTCAGGGCGCTCAGCATATTATCTACCTTCTCCTGGATGGCTCTCCAGCCCTTCTTTTTGTAGAGTGCCCGGAGCATCTTGTTGTAGGTGCCGAGGCTCTTGGCTTTTTCCTCCGGAACCAGCACTGCATAGTGCGCTGCACGCAGAATACGGACGCGTGTCTGCATGATCCTGCGTCTGAGTTTCTGGTTCGGGAAATTCTCCAGCGGGAAAATATCGACAAAGACGCCCATATCCCGGATCGGAACGCCGAGATCCTCGATCAGCTCTGTCTGGGTATCCACGACCTTGGCATGAAAATAGTAGTAGTCCTCGTGGTCGTACATGGACAGTGCCTTGTATCTTCCGTCGCCCTGGTTCAAAAGCGTCATCAGTTTCTTGAAATCGCGGCGGTTGACTGTCAGGTCGATATCATCGTCCCACGGGATATAGCCCTTATGTCTGACCGCACCCAGCAGCGTACCGCCGTCCAGATAATAGTCGATATTGTTTTCTCTGCATACCTGATCAATGTACTCGAGAATCTGAAGTTCAATCTCCTTCAAATCTTCCAAATTCAATTCTGTTCTCACGTTAACCTCCATACGGTACCAATTCCGCGAAATTGCTTAAAAATACTTTATAATAGAACAACAGCAGATAGAATGCGCACATTCCGATCGAAATGGCTGTTGATGTGATCTTGATCGTAGACACACGGATCGACGACCGCGTACAATATCCAATGATGATCATGTCCAGATACTTGAAATAAAAACCGATACGGTTGACCTGCGAATCGGTAATGACACCGATTGATGAGATCATAATGCCGATCATCAGAAACGCAAACAGCTGATGCATCTTGGTGTAATTCCGGTACTTCGGATAATACATGAGTGCCACGGCAATGATCGGGAGCAGCTTGATATAATATCCGAAGAAGCTGCCGTCCGACGCCACATCGCTGTTAAAATACGATGCATAGTAATAGCTGCCGGTCAGAAGCAGGATCAGCTTGAACAGCAGATCGCGCTTCAAAAGGAAGATCGACACACACACAAATGCACTGATCAGAATGATCGGCGTGCGCTTTTGTGTGAACAGCAGCTTGCCAAAAATGATCACCAGACAAAACAGCGCACTGGTATGGAACTGTGACGCGATCAGGATCATTCCGACCGCGATACATTGCTTGCCAAACTTTGCTTTTGTTGGTTTTTTTCGGATGTCCAGCAAGCTGAACGGGTAAGGCAGCGCTGATTTTGTTTCTCCGTCAAAAAACAGACAGATGGCATAGATGCAGATCGACATTGCCATTGCCTGTCTGACGATATTCATCGAAACAAGATAAAAATCGCTCAGAAAAATCACAGACGCGACATAGACATTGATCTCGCGCCGTTCATGCAGGATGGCAAGGATCATAAACAAGGTCGTGAAGAAGCCCATCACAAAGAACAGTACCTGATACGGAAAATGGTAACTTCGCAGGAAATCCATGAGGGCCCGATAGCCGGGCTCAAAATCCACCCACCGCAGGATGCTGTTTTCTCCGTATTCATAAGCCCGTCGGTACATCGGGGAATCCGTTCCGGCGTTTCCTCTGAACGCCGAGATCAAACCTAATACTGCTGCTGTACCGACCGCTGACAACAGCTGGACGACACGTTTTTTGATCTTGGAATCGAGAAAGATCAGGAAGGCGCCGCCCAGTATGATCGCCAGATAGAACAGCAATGTTGTTAGCTCATTCATAGATTCTACTCACTTATGGCTTTTTTTCATCAAGCTCAGAAATCTGGTCATCACATTTCGGTTGAACCAGTTATAATGCTTCATGATCCGGATGATCGTTGTATTGAGTCTGCCATAGCCTGACCAGTCTGTCTGGGCAGCCGCCTCCAGAAACAGCGAATGCTCGATATACTGGCTGATATTGCGGATCCCGGTCTGGATGCCGTCCGGATTGATCAGCTCGTTTTTGAAGTACTGTACGGATGCGGCAACGCAGTCGGCATACACCTGGCGTTTCAGCTCCGGATGCTGCTTATCATCACAGACCTGAAGCAGGGACTGGTGTACGTGCAGCAGACTGGTATACATGGTCTTATTATATTTATGGAGCATCGACTCCGGGTTGATGCGATAATAATACTGGCACTGTTTCGTGTCGATCAGATACATGGAATCCGCATCCAGCATAGCCGGAAAACAGATATTCAGATCCTCCGCATAGGAGGTCTTGCTGTCGATATACTTGAGATTATCGACCACCAGCGGCTTGCGGAACAGCTTTGCCCATCGTGTGATCGGCACACCGCGCTTTTCAAAGCCGCCCATATTCAGGAAGATCGGATAGATCTCCTTCTCGATCTTCTCTTTATCGTAAAAGCCGGACGGAATGGCAAATCTGCCCTTCTGCTACTTGTCTCCCATCGCCTTGGTATAATGGGTGATGACGATATCTGCATGATGTTCCGTCACTGCCTGCATCATCTCTTTGACAAAATCCAGCGAGAGCCAGTCATCCGAGTCCACAAAGAGAACATACTGCGCCTCCGGCGAGGTATGCTTCAGGCCCTCTGTCCACGCGGACGTGAGGCCGCCGTTGGGCTTGTGGATCGTATGGATGCGGGGATCGTTTTTCTGGTATTCATCGCAGATCGCGCCGCAGTTGTCCCTGGAGCCATCATCCACGAGGATGATCTCGATCTCCGGATACGTCTGTCCGATCAGCGAATCCAGACATTGCCGGAGGTATTTCTCTACATTATAAACCGGAACTACAATCGAAACTAATTCCATCATTCTCCCCTATCTTACAGTGTTTTGATCCGTTTTGCCGGAACACCGCCATAAACCGTGTGCGCCTCCACGTCCTTCGTCACCACAGCACCTGCCGCGATGATCGCGCCGTCACCGATATGTACGCCTTTCAGGATCGTGACATTCGCACCGCACCAGACATTTTTCCCGATCACGACCGGTGCTGACACCAGATCGCCCGTGATCCGGTGATCCTTCACCTGATGATCGTGATCCACAATGACCAGATTATTGGCAAAATAGCAATGATCACCGATCTCGATCCTCTCTGCTGCCGTGATCGAGCAATTATGGTTAAAGAAGCAGCGTTTGCCGATGGTGATGCTCGCACCCTCCGTACATTTCAGATACAGCGGACCGTCCGTCATCAGGAACTCCTGAATGTGCAGCGTTGCGCCGCGGAACAGCACGACTCTGAGTTTTTCGCGGATGGAATTCAATACCGGGATCTGTACGCGGCCGGGATACCGGATATGGCAGCCGAGATACCACAGCAGCGAACGGATCAGCAGAACTATTTTTTCCAAATCATCTCACCCTTAGTCCGTATAGATTTTTTTCAGGATCTGTGCATTTCGTGTGACGTCATAGCCCTTTTCGATCAGCATCGTCTGCCAGTCGCTGCATTTTTTGGGGCGCTCCTCCGCCAGTTTCTGCGGTTCTGCCATCAGCAGTTCCTGCACCCATGCATCCTCCTGCAGCGGCAGAAAGCGCAGGCTGTCGGTCAGGTCTGCTTCCTGCGTGACATGATCCGAAACCAGGCACTGCAGTCCTGCTGCCTGTGCCTCGATCAGAACGACCGGCAGTCCCTCATGCAGAGAGGGCAGCACCATCACATCCATCGCCTGGAGATAATCCGCAACCCTTGTGGTTTTTCCGACAAAAAGGACAGATTCTTCAATATGGAGGGATCTGACCTTTTCCTGGATCATCTTCATCAATGCGCCGTCGCTGATCAGAACCAGAAGATAATCCGGGTTCTGCTGGAGTAGCTTGGCATAAAAGTCGATCAGAAAGACATGATTCTTCTGATCAATAAAATTGCCGATATGCCCGATCACGCAGCGGTCTCCCACATGGAGTCTGGCGCGGGCATCTTCTCTTTTCTGCGGATCGTAGGTGTTTTTTTTCAGATCAATGCCATTGCGCAGCACAGTAAAAGGCCGCTTGCCAAAAAGCCATTTTCCAGCCTCCTGACCGCACGCCAGACCGTCCGTATACGTCATCCGGAAGATCGGCGTGAGCAGCTTATGCAGCTTCACATGATCACACGTTGTGTTATGCGAATGTACGATGATCTTTCTGACGCCCATCTGCTTGCACGGAAGGGTATCCAGCAGCATCATTGCGCTGTTTCCGTGAACATGGACGACATCGTACCGCTCTTTTTTCAGCAGTGCTCTGAGCTGTTTCTGATAATCCAGCGGTTTGTTCTTCGGAGGAAGTTTAAAAACACGCGCTCCGCTCTCTGCCAGCTCCTTCTTATACTCATCTGATATCTCATTGTGGACCACAAAATCGATCTGCATTCCTTCGCGGTCCATATTGCGATAATAATTCATGATGACAGATGTAATACCATTCAGTCTGAACCGAACCGTATTAATGATCAGAACCTTCGTAACGATAGATATCCCTCCTGTCCGCCCTGCATCTGCGCGGATGATACGCAGCAGATCAATTACTTGACCAGTGCGCTTCTCAGCTGTGTACTGCTCGTTCCCTGCGTATAGGGGAAGTAAACGATCTCAACGCCCTTGTCCTTGAAGTATTCCTCGTAGCGCAGGAAGCGCTCGGTTCCCTTGTAATCGCTGCCGACGAACAGGCGGTTGTAGTGATACAGTGCCCAGGCATCGCTGTCCTCGGTGCAGGAATCTACGACCTTGTCCACATATCTGCACGCCGCAACGATCTGCTTTCTCTCCTCGAGGGAGATGAAGGTCTCCTTGTTCTTGTGCTTGGCATTGGGATGTACACCGACGATCAGGTAGTCGCACTGTGCCTTGGCACGCTTGAGGAGATTGAGGTGGCCGACATGGAACAGGTCAAAGGTACCGGACAGATAGCCGATGCGAACCTTCTCCTCCTGCACGCAGCGGCCGGATTCCTGCTTGTACTGATAGCTCTGCATCCCAAATGCGTGCGCATCGTTCTGGTAGCGCTCGATCACGCCGCGGAACACCTCGTCATACTGCGGGATCCAGAGGGTATCTCTCTGCATCATGTGCTGACAGATCTCGCCGGCGATGCCGGTCAGCTGCTCGAGTGCGGTCGTACCGCCGTTGAAGCCAGTGCCCTTGATGGAGCCCGGGGATACATTCAGGATGCGGTTGGGGGAACCCTTGACCTCCAGCTCGATGTTCACGCTCTCCGTGAAGCGGCAGACAGCCGCCTTGGATGCGGCATAGGCTGCGAACATCGGGGAGCTGACCAGACCTGCGATCGAGCCCATCACGCCGCAGAAGAAGTCCTCCCTGCCGCTGATGCGCTGGTAGAAGATGCGGATGATCTGCATGAGTGCATTGGCGTTGATGTCCATGATATTGCGGATCTCCGCATGGTGGAGATACTCGAGGTCTGCGACTCTGCCCAGACCTGCTGTGATGATCAGGCAGTTGACCTTCTCGTCGGCTGCCAGCTCCTGAAACAGGGCATCATCAAAGAAACGCAGATCGCAGAAACGATAGGAGAAGCCCTCCGGATCCAGAGCGCCCTCCTGCGGTTCTGTGCGGTCTACGATGCATACTTCATAATTCTGTGCGATGAGGTGCTTGGCGAGTGCCAGACCGACACCGCTGCTGCCGCCTACGACAACGGCCTTGTGATTCATTTCATGATTCATGTTAATTCCACCCTCCATTTTACGGTTTTCCGCCCGGCTGATACGAGCCGATCTCCATCTTGACCATGGCGTGCTGATTCCCTCGCTTTTCCACGGGAGGAAGCGTCATATAATCGCCATACATATGTTTCAGAAGCATATCATAATCTGCCGGTGCCTTGAACAGATGTCCTTCAAACGGCAGTTCTGTCAGCTCTCTGGTGCATTTTGCGTCCATATATTCGCTGAATTTGTACGCGCCGAACCAGTTGATGACGTTCCGGGGCGCCGGATCGTGCGGCTTTGCGCAGATCCTTGTCATGCGGTCGATGCAGCGGTCCTTGGAATAGAAGAAGAACAGCGTCCGCATCGCATTGCCGAAATATCTCTTTTTCTTGTCCTTGAAGTCATAGTCCGTCTTGCCCAGCGCAGCCCATTTGAGGCATTTGAAATGATAATACTGCATTTTCAGCCGGAAGGCATTTTCCGGCATCTCGTCATACGGGAACACGTCCAGGAAGATCCCGTTATGCTGTCTGGAGGTTTCGGTATAATCCTCCATCAGGATGGTATCGTTGATGCGGATCTTGGCGAAGCCGTGGGCAAACGCCGGATCCGTCTGATACGTCTGGAGAAAGAAACGGGGATCCAGCTCCCTGGCTGCGATCTTCAGGAATTTCTCATATTCCGCGCGTGTCATGCCGACATCCATGTCGTCATCCCAGGGAATGAAGCCCTGGTGTCTGACCGCACCCAGCAGCGTCCCGCCGATCAGGAAATAATTCAGTCCATGCTTGTCACAGATCCGTTTGAATTCCAGCGCAATATCCAGGATGCACAGCTGTAGAGTCCGCAGTGTCTGCTCAGCCATCTAATCCTCTCCCTTCACTGCAAATCGTGCAGCATGATGTTATTGAAAAAGTGCCTCGACCGCCTGTTCGAGCTTCTGGTTGAATGTCACGTTGTTGCTCTGGAGTGCCGCGGGCATCGACTGGATGAGCGTGTCGTAATTCTCCAGTGTCTCGCCGACCTTCTGCACGTCCTCCACGACGATGATATTCCCCTGCCGCTGTGCGACTGCCCTGGAAAACTCATACTGATGATCGTTGACGTGCTCGTCGAATTCCTTTCGTCTCGGAACCACGATCGGGATCTTGCCGACCTGCAGCGGCATGATGAAGCTGGAAGGGCCGCCGTGTGTGATGACGATGCGGGCCTGACTGACCAGCTCCACCATGCGCGGATACGGGTACAGCTTGCTCCACTCGCAGTGCTGCGGCTCGTAGGTCGAAAAGCCGGTCTGCATGATCACTTCTTCCTCATGGGCAGCCGCCCACTGATCCATATATTCCACCAGCCGGTTAAACGGCTGCTCGTGGGTGCCAACAGTTACGAATATCATGATTTCCTCCTAAGGCTGTGCGCATCTGCCGCCAGCCGGTCATTTGGCAAAAAAAAGAACACCGGAAGTGCCCATTCTGAAAGGAATCCATATCCATAGCGATGCTGCGGTCTCCGCACCGGAAACCGCGCTGCCGTCCGGCGCTGACGGCGGACGGCGATGCATCACGCTGTGATCTTCAAACGGATCCCCTCATGGCAGGCCGCACTCCGACCAGTGAGCCCGGCTATGCTGTTATCCGGTTTAAAAAATACTTCCGAAATTCTCCGCCTTCGGGTACACCTGTTTCATTTCCTCCCACTCGACGATGAACTTGTCCGTCACGGGGTAGCAGATCCTGCCGGAAATGGTCGGCTTGTCAATGCGGTCAAAAACCTCGATATAAATAGTCTTAGCGCCCATCAGCTTACCAATCCAGAAAAACGGAATTGCAGGTGCAGCTCCAGAGGAAATGATAAGATCCGGGCGTTCTTTTCTCAGAATCTTGATTGCACGATGGGTATTGATGAGCAGCGCCTTGAGACTGCGGTTAGACGGATAGTAAACAGGATACAGCTTCTCGCCCTTCAGCAGGCTCCGTGCATCTTCCTTGTCAAAGGTCGCCCAGAAGCGGTCTTTATCCTGCCAGAACGGCTTGAGCATATACAGGTGTGTCAGGTGTCCGCCAGAGGAGCCGACCAAACAGACCTTGAGTTTCTTGTTCTTGTCCATCTATCTTTCATCCTTATTGTTTATAAATTTCTATTGCACCGGGAGGGGGAGCCGGAGCGGAACGTCCCTGAATCTCCCTCGTCATTGCAGACTGATTGCGTAAAATTCACGCACTGTAATATAAGTATAGCATTTCACAACGGTAATGTCAACCCCTTTTCAGCATTATCACAAGAATTGGCAACTTTTTTCGTAAACTTTCACAAAACCGAAGCGCACCGTACTTTGTTTCTATTCACCCTCCTGTATCCTGCCTCCGGGGGGTGTGTATTCGCACGCTGCGAAGCCAAAATGATAATATTTTGATGCGATTATACTGTTTGTAATAAAATGCATCATGTCAGATCATGGATAGCACAGAAATCAATTTTTGGGTTTCTGTTA
>JAFPXW010000273.1 GCA_017394565.1 Oscillospiraceae bacterium
ACCACGACGACAGAGGCCACTACGACCACCACGAATCCGGTTGTAACAGAGACCACCACTAAGGCAACGACGACGGAAACAACTGCAGCGACGACTACAACTGATACGACGACTACTACAACTACAACTACAACCACAACAACTACGACAACAACTACCACCACAACTACCACCACAACAACGACCACGACCACCACGACTGATGAGACTACCACGGAGGAAACCACGGCCGAGACACTGCCGACCACGCAGCTTGGCAACGACGGCACCACCACCGTTTCCCAGATCGCGACCGAGGATTCCGAAACTACGACAACTGAGACCACCGTCGTGACCTACGATGAGATGACAGATGTCAATTCGACGACCGTTGTGACCACCGATGATGAGATCACCGACGTCAACACCACGACCGAGGAGACCACCACCGAGACAACGACCGAAACGACAACGACCGAGTCCACTGCAGCTTCCACAGGCACCACCACGACCGCTGCACAGACTACCACAGTTGCTGCGACGACTGCGGCTTCCGGCAATGGCGGTTCCCCGAAGACGGGTGAGACCATCAACTTCCTGCCGGTGCTGCTCCTGCTGGCTTCTGTCGGTACGGCAGCCGGTGCGATCGCACTGAAGAAGCGTGACGAATGATCGTAAACTTCAAAAACCCCTCCCGGTTCCATGCGAGCCGGGAGGGGTTCTTATTGACGCAGAAAAATGCCCTGACGGCACTTGACGATCAGGGCGTTGTTAACGGAGTACTTTTGAAGTCGAACAGGTCGGGTACCATTCACAGTCGCCGCAGACTTCCTGTAGTCTGCCTGCTTGCAGGATCTGTGTGCGGATCAGTGCGGAAAAATCCGACCATTTCATCCATGTCCCGGCGCGGATCTCGCAGAGTTTCAGGACTTGATCGTCGAATTTCCGGACATTTTCAGCGCTTTTGCAGAGTCCGCCGTGGTCGTGCGGACACTTACGGCAAAGGACATCGCATCCGGGCAGCAGCTTGATCCGGGGATCCTCCGATTCGAGCCGCTGTATGATTCTGGTCATATTTTCGGTGAATTCCTCGCTGTACCCCAGACCACGGAAAAACCGGATGCACAGTCCGTGGTGGGGGCGGAGGATCCGCAGATCAGAGCTTGACACGCTTCTTCACCGCAGTGCTGATGCCGATGGCAAGCGCCATCTTCAGCCCATCCGGAAGCAGGAACGGGATGACGCACCACATCAGCGCCGTTCCGGCACCGATCGCAGGATTGCTTCTGGCGTACACGATCATGAACCAGATCGTGCCGAATGCATAGCACAGCGCCAGGCCGCCGATCAGCGCTGCGATGCGCACCCAGAGCTTTTGGCCGAGGGCAGTCTCCATCACCCAGTACAGCCCGGCGGTCAGCAGGAAACCGATGATGTAGCCTCCTGTCGTGCCAAGCAGAACGCCCATGCCGCCGCTGAAATTTGCGAAGACCGGTGCGCCGGCCGCACCCAGCAGGACGAACACCAGCACGGAAAAGAATCCGCGCTTGCCGCCGAGCAGCTCCAGTGCGCAGAAAACACCGAACGTTTGCAGGGTGAAGGGAACAAACGGCGGCGGTGCCGGGATCGCAATCCACGAACAGATCGCCATGAGCGCCGCGAACATTGCGACCAGACACAGATCGAGTACGGAAAATGCCGGCTTTTTGCCGACGGTTGCAGTTTGAGTTGCCATTGATAAAACCTCCGGAGTCAGATATTTCGCATTCAATGGATATTATACCATAGTTTTACAGAAATGTCAACTATTTTGTTTCCGAGCGGTTGACAAGAAGGTTAACAAACGGAGGTTTGTCCCTTTTAATAAAGGTAAGCCGTCTGCGTCTCCAAATTTCATACGCTTCTCCAAAAAATCCGCCGCGGAATGAAATTCGTCCGTCCCAGAAGGACAAAATTTGAAAAAACCCTTGACAAATCAGTCAAAACATGGTATAGTATAATATGCAAGTACAATTGTATGTTGTACACGGACGATTTTTGAGATCGGGAGGAACTGTATGGAACATCGTTCACAGCTGATTGTGGTGGATGCGTCCGTGCTGCCGGATGTCATCGGAAAGGTGCTGGAAGTCAAGAAACTGCTGGCTTACCGCGAGGAAAAAAGCTCTGCGGCCGCCTGCAAGCGCGTCGGGATCTCCAGAAGCGCCTACTATAAGTACAAGGACTGCGTGTTCTCCTACGAGGACAAGCTGACGCAGCGCATCATGAATCTCCACCTCACGCTCCGCGATGAGGCAGGCGTACTGTCGAGTGTGCTGTCCGCACTCTACGCGATCGAGGCCAATATCCTCACTGTCAACCAGAACATCCCCATTGACGGTGTTGCTGGTGTGACGTTCTCGATCCGGCTGGCAGGGGAGATGCAGACACCGCCGGAGCTTTCTAATTATCTGATGGGCATTGAGGGTGTTGTCGGCGTGAAGGTCCTTTCGGGCGAATGAGTGCTTTCGCCACACATTGTATGGAATTTGGAATTTTAAGATTCAGGAGGAAATGAACATGGAAAAATTTGCAGTACTGGGCTGCGGCGTCGTTGGATCCGGCGTTGTAGAGCTGTTTGAGAAGAATAAGGCGCTCATCGAGAAGCGCTGCGGCAAGGAACTGGAGATGGGCTACATCCTCGACCTGCGCGATTTCCCGGACAGACCTTACGCCAACAAGATCGTCAAGAGCCTTGACGTGATCCTCGCAGATCCGGACGTTACCGTTGTTGCAGAGTGCATGGGCGGCACTGAGCCGGCCTTCACGTTCGTCAAGTCCTGTCTGGAAGCCGGCAAGAGCGTTGCAACTTCCAATAAGGAACTCGTTGCTGCAAAGGGCGACATCCTGCTCAAGACTGCCAAGGAGCATAACTGCAATTTCTTCTTCGAGGCTTCCGTCGGCGGCGCGATCCCGATCATCCGTCCGCTGCACAAGTGCCTGGCTGCCAATGATTTCTCTGCCATCGCCGGTATCCTCAACGGCACCACCAATTTCATCCTGAACAAGA
>JAFPXW010000274.1 GCA_017394565.1 Oscillospiraceae bacterium
GCAGTCAGATTTTTCGGCAGATTGTGCAGAAATTTTGCAGGCATACTGACGTATGTCAAAAAATTTATGTGCAAGATGCCGGAAAATATGCCAGTATATGCGCTGCAAAGCCGTCAGGCGGTCTTTGTGCGGTGTTGCCTTAAAGTAGCACACACCGGAACGCCGTCGGGAGCGAGTAGATCTGCTCCAGCTCCTCCGGCTCTGCCCAGAGGAATTCCTCCGGCATTTCGCGGCATTCGAGGAACACGCCCTGCATCTCCCATGTGATGTGCGTGAAAATATGCCGGCGCTCCACGGTTTTGGTAAGTTCACGCGGTGCGGCGTTCCAGTCGCTGCACACGGCGATGGCTTCCTCCGGCGTGAGGTGTCCCTCGACATTCGGGAGTTCCCAGAGCGATGCCAGCAATCCCTTGGCCGGACGTTTCCGGATGGCGATCTTGCCGTCACAGGTCAGGACAAAGACGGTCTTAGCTTCGATGCGGCGTTTCTGTTTCTTTTCGCGAACCGGCAGAAGCCCGGTGCTTCCGTGCCGTTTCGCCATGCACAGCGCCTGCACCGGACATTCACCGCAATGCGGTGCGCCGTTCGGGACGCAGACCGTCGCACCGATCTCAATGAGCGCCTGCGTCAGCATTCCGGCGTTTTCGGTCGGATAGACAGCGGCAAGCTGTGCGGTCATGTCGGATTTGACTTTCGCGTCCAGCACATTCCGGAAATCCTCCTGCAACCGCGCCAGCACACGCAGGACATTGCCATCCACGGCAGGTGTCGGCAGGTCATAGCAGATGGAAGCGATCGCGCCGGCGGTATAGTCCCCGATGCCGGACAGCTTCCGGATGTCGGCGTGATTTCGCGGAAATTCGCCGCCATATTCCTCCATGACCGTCTGTGCGGCTTTCTGGAGATTGCGGACACGGTTGTAATACCCAAGCCCTTCCCAGAGCTTCAGCAGGGCATCCTCCGGGCACGCCGCCAGCGATGCAATATCCGGCAGTGCCTCCAGAAACCGCGCATAATAGCCTTTCACAGCTTCCACGCGCGTCTGCTGGAGCATGATCTCCGAGAGCCAGACATGATACGGCAGTCTGTCGTGCCGCCACGGAAGGTCGCGGTGATGCGCCGGATACCAGTCAAGCAGAAGCGGAATGAGTTTTGACGGGATCGTGTCCTTTTCGGACTGCAAGGAACGCATCCGGTCAATGAGCTTCGTATAAATGGGCATCATCTGCGGTTCGGTGCAGAAGTCGCCGATCTCCCCGGTATCCAGCCAGCGGACGCTCCGGTTTTCGTCCGGTTTCTCGGCGACCGGCTGATCCGTCGGTGCGATGAGCCCGTAGGTCACGTTGTAATGCAGATGCGCCGCGACCGGAACACCGCGCTTTTCGTGCGGCGGCACGGGCAGGATGTCGATGGAGAGGATGCGCCGCGTCTGCGGAACGATGCGTGTGACGGATGTCTCCTCCTGCGCCTCCCGGATGGCCACGCCCAGCAGATCCGGATCGCCGTCCGCATGGCCGCCCGTCCAGCCGACAGACTGGTAGATCAGGTGATACGCCATCAATGTCTGCCGCAGATCCGGCGACAGGATGAATCCCGAACAAGTGATATGCCCGTCCGGACAATCACGATCCAGTATTTTTTCGCCATGCTTCGCGATCAATGCAAGGAGTGTTGCCTTTGCATCGGCTTCCTCCTGCGTATAGGGCGCGAACGCCGCGATTTCCTCATAAAGCTGTGACAATTTCTGATCTACCTCGCTCCTGTGATTTTCCGGTTGCAGACGGCAACACTATATTCTATATTATAATAAAATGCCCCTCCCAGTGATGGAAGGGGCTTTGCGCATCACGGAAGATCCATGCCGCGGTGTCCGGTACGATGTACCGGTTCACGGCGTATTCTTGATGACATTTCTTGCCTTGATGACGATATTCTTGTCATTCTCATAGGTCAGCATATGGGATGCATAGCCGATGTCCACCCATCTGACCTCCGAAATTTCTTCCTCCTGCGGCACAAAGTCATAATTCCGCGCTTTTCCGATGAAATACACCACGATCTTCTGTGTGTCGCGCTTGGGCGAGTAGGAGACTGTCTCCCGGAACGTCGGATCAATGATGACGTCAATGGAGGTCTCCTCCTTGATCTCGCGGATCGCCGTCTCGACCTCGGTCTCACCGGCTTCCACATGACCTTTCGGGAACGACCAGTGCCCGGAATTGATGTGCCGGATCAGCAATATCTCGATATTCCCATGAAATCTGCGATACACGATGGCACCGCAGGATTTTTCATGACGCATGGCGTTTCGCTTCCTTTCCTGCCAACTGTCAGCCGGTCTGCACGCCACGCAGTACGCTGACAGTTTGTGATCTTTTGTTGTAACTATTATAACATATTTTATCTATTTTGTCCACAACTTTTTTTCCGAAAGATAGAATTTTTATGATGTCAATTTCCCGCGCAGCCCTCCACGGGAATTTTTCCGAAATTTGAAAAAAAGTGTTTACGAAATGCAGATTTTGTGGTACAATAAAAAGAGTAACAATTTTCGAGCCGTTTTTCAGCCCCTATGGGGCAATTGGATAAGGAGTTATGATGAACGAAAACCAAGAGATCTTCACCGCGGAGCAATTCCGTGCGCAGGCGGTGGAATTGAGTCAGGCGGTGGCGGAGCTGCACCGGCGTGACAGTCAGCGCATTGATCCGCACAATCCATTTGAGAACGAAACCGAATTTCACGAGTACCAGCCCGACTATGCCGAGATCGTGCCGCAGATCCGGATCCCCGGCTGCCGCATCCCGCTGAAAGCCAATTCCCGTGAAAAAAGCCGCATCCGGCGGTATTTCAACATTGTCGGCGGCTTCCTGCTGGCGCACCTGGTCATCAGCAATGTGCTGGCCGTCGGACTGGAGGAGGTATGTCTCCTGCTCCTGCGGCTGGTGGACGGCATGGCGACCGACCTGCCGGAGGGCTACGACCAGATGGCGCTGGACTATTTCAACAATTCCTCGTCACTCATCGCCATGAACCTGCTGATCTTCATGCTCGCCAATCTGCTGGTATTCTGGATCGGCTGCCGGACGACGAAGATCTCCGTCCCAAACCTGTTCCGGACGACGAATTTCGGGGCGGTCACTGCATTCAGCTATGTCTGCATCGCCCTGCTGATCCAGCTGGTGACGGGCTATGCCGCGATGGGGCTGGACACACTCTTTGAGGGCATCGGTGTCCAGCTCTACGAACCCGACCTGTCGGGTTCCGGCGACCTCAAGAGCAGCATCCTGTCGGTGATCTACAGCGTTCTGATCGCGCCTGTCACGGAGGAGCTGCTGATGCGCGGCTTCGTCCTCAAGAATCTCTCGCGTGTCAGCCAGCGCTTCGGCATTGTGATGTCGGCGTTCCTGTTCGGCATCTGGCACGAGAACGTCGCGCAGTTCATTCTGGCGTTCATCGGCGGAATGTTCTTCGGCTACATCGCAGTCAAGCACAACTCCCTCGTGCCGTCGATCATCTGCCACATGGCGGTCAACGGCTTTGCAGAGATCGTCACGCTGTGTGAGGATCACGGTTGGGACGTGGCCTCCACGGTCGCGAATATCATCTACATGGGGCTGGTGCTTGTCGGGATCGTCATGCTGATCCGGATGTTCATCGTGGAGCGTTTTCCGCGCACCACACCCTCGCAGGCAGAACGCGGTCTGCGTCAGGTATTGGTCAGCCCCCTGATGATGCTCGTCATCGTGTGTCATATCGGTGTGGCGGTCATCGCCATCGCATTCAATCCGATGTTATAAAAATCTCACGCCATAGTATGCTGAAAGCCCTGCGATACTATGGCGTTTCTATTGACATTTCGACAGCCGTGTGTTATAGTTATACTACGCCCTCTGCCAAAGCACAACGTGTTGTGCTTTGCAATAGAGGGCAGTATATAATAGATAGCAACATCTATCATCATTCCGAGGAGGGACGGATCATCGTGGAACAGAACAAAAAAACGCGCATCATCGCCGTGATCTACTACTTGGCACTGTATCTCGTATGGGCAGCCTTAGAATGCCTGATCGTACCGCAACTGGAATCGCAGGCGCTTCCGGTTTCCATTGATGTGATCAAGGAGATCGGATTCAAAACGCTGCTGTGGTTCATTCCGGCATTTCTGATCATCAGGCGCTGCGGCGATTCCCTGTTTCTGCCAAAGAGCGCATTGCTGGGAGAGCCGAAAAAATCTGTGACTTACCTTCCGCTGTGCGTGTTCCTGCTGCTCTTTACGGCGTGGCATCTGATCCCGAACATTTATCAGAACGGAACGCTCACGTTCAAGCC
>JAFPXW010000275.1 GCA_017394565.1 Oscillospiraceae bacterium
AAAGTCCCCGTTTTTGGGGATTACATAAACAAGGAGTTGTTTTTTACATGAAATTATACGTTACCCGACACGGAGAAACTGAATGGAATGCCCTTGACCAGATCTGCGGCATTACTGACATCGCCCTGGCACCGGCAGGCATCGCACAGGCGCAGCAGCTTGCGGAGGAATGTGCGAAAGCCGGCGACATTCAGCGTATCATCGCCTCCCCGATGAAACGCGCCCAGATGACGGCAGGATTTGTTGCCGAGCGGCTCTCGCTGCCGGTCCAGACGGATGAACGTCTGCGTGAGTGGGACTACGGATCCTTCGAGGGCAAGCCGCGCCTGACGGAAGGCTTTTCGGATGCCAAAGCCGCGTGGGGCTGCAAGATGCCGGACGGCGGCGAATCGGTCTTTCAGATCGTGCAGCGTGCCTACAATGTCATCGACGACGTCAAACGCCTGTATCCTGATGAAAATGTCCTTCTTGTCTGCCACGGCGGGATCTGCCGCGTGATCGACAGCTATTTCTACGACATGACGACCGAGCGCTTCATGGGGTTCTTCATGGGCAACTGCGAGCTTCGGGTATACGAACTGTGATTATTTACGAAAAAATTTCCCGAATCGTTCAGAATTGATTGACTTTTGCGTCGGATTGGAGTATAATGAGAATAGAGAGGTCCCGGTGCGGCACGTCATGAAGCACCGGAGCGAAAAAATGACCGTATCCGGAGGTTTCCGGAACGGCCGGACTTTGGAGGGAGGCATTTTAATGATGGACAAGTCGAATATTTCCAAACCCACACTCAGGCGGCTTCCGGTGTATCTGAACTACCTGAAATCCTTGCCGGAGGACACGAAAACGATCTCGGCCACGGCGGTAGCAGGCGCACTCGGGCTCAATGAAGTGCAGGTGCGAAAGGATCTGTCCGCAGCCAGCCGCAGCGGCGGCAAGCCGAAGATGGGTTATGATGTGACACAGCTCGTAGCGGATCTGGAGGAATTTCTGGGCTATCGCTCGACCAAATCGGCGGTGCTGATCGGAGTCGGCCGACTGGGCGGCGCACTGTTGTCGTTCAAGGGATTCAGCGAATGCGGCATCGAGATCGCGGCGGCGTTCGACAATGATCCGGCGAAGATCGGAACAGCCATCGGCGACATTCCGATCTATGACATCCGCGAACTGGGGGAAGTCTGTCAGGAGAAAGGTATCCTGATCGGCATTATCACGACCAACCCGACGGAAGCCCAGACGCTTTGCGACAAGATGCTAGACAGCGGCATCCTCGCCATCTGGAATTTCTCCACCGCACACCTCGAAGTGCCGGACGGCATTATCGTACATAACGAGAACCTCGCTGTGTCCCTCGCCATGATCTCTCATGCGCTGGAGGAACGGATGGGGACGACGGAAGAATAACCAGCAGTCAGAAAGGCTGCCTTACCGGAAATGATGGTAGGGCAGCCTTTTTTGTTTAGTATAGCTCCTGTTCGAGATTGCGGAATTCGGGGGTGTCGAAGAAGTCGGTGATGCTGATGTCGAGTCCGTCGCAGAGCATTTTAATGGTAATGATGCCGATGTTCTTAGACTTGCGGTTTACAATGTCGTTTACGGTAGACTGCGTCAATCCGGATATGTTACTGAGTTTATTAACCGTTAATCCGCGTTCACGGCACAATGCTAAAATGCGGTCTGCTACCACGTCAGAAATGCTCATGCTATCATCCTTTCGTTTAGGGGGTATAATTTAATGATAGCATTTTTAAAAACAAATATTTACCGGATAACCGTTAAACTATAAATCGGAAATAAAACGTTTTATTGACAAAATCGAACATTTTGATAAATTAACTTCGTGTATATTTATTGACGGTAAACCGTTGACTTATATAACTGTTCGTGATATAATATATTTAACGGTAAACCGTTAATAATACAGAAAGGAGAGATGAAAAATGGGCGCATTTGGTCTTTGCTGTGCATGGGTAAGCTTTTGTGCTGCGATTCTTCAGGCTCTGGTCTGAATCAAGGCAATCATCTAATGAAAAGAAAGTGAGATGGATGATATGAAAAAAACAAAGTGGGCTGGCATCCTGTTGGCAGCGGTCATGACAATTTCGGCTGGAGCGCCAGCAATGGGTGCTAAAATGTTTGGGATGGGAGAAAGCGCGTCATTCATTCAGATGATCGATGCAAATGCAGCTGATGGCAGAAGATTCAATCAGAATGAAAAACAGTGGAAGAACGGATACTACTACTACGGTAAAAGCCGTGATACGCTGTATAATGCTGGCTGCGGAATTTTTGCACTCGGAAATGCGGTATATGCTCTTAATGGAAACACTGTGGACATTCGCAGTATTGCTACATGGGCTTCTAATAATGGAAGCTGGCGACCTGGCAGTGGCGGACTTTGCCGTCAACCGTTTTATGATAAGATCACAGGTGCATACGGCGGACAATACGGGTTTAAAGTTACCTCCACAGGCTATGGAAATGTTAAGAGCAAGTCGCTCATCAATCACTTGTCAAATGGAGGAGTGGCTGTTGTCCATGTAAAGAATCATTTTATCGCGATTACCGGCTATAACGCATCTAATAGGACGTATCATGTAATTGAGAGCGCGGTTTATTCCGGACGGAATCTTCCGGCAGATAGCTGGCAAGGGATCACGAAACTTTCTCGGGGAAATACAAATGTTGACTGGTATTGCTTAATTAGTAATACCTCGAAGCCAACGAAGTACTTTCCACGCTATACAGGCAATAGCAGTAGTATCGTGGTCGGTTTGCAGGCGGTAGGCGCGAATAGTTCTTACGATTATCGCCAGAAAATCTATGAGCGAAATATGCTCAATCACCTTCTCGGTAAGTATAGAGGAACAGCTACACAGAATACAGCAATGCTGCGTCTGCTGAAAGCTGGTCAGCTTATGAAGCCGTAATGAGTACGAAAGGGACTGTCGCAAGTCGCGGCAGTCCTTTTTACAGATTCCATTGACATTTCCATCAATATTCTGTATAATGAAAGTACAGATTTATGAATGGAAAGGAAGTAATTTCAATGCTCAAACCAGCCCCCATTTTCAAAGACCACATGGTATTGCAGCGCGAAAAGCCCCTGCGCATCTGGGGCAGCGGCGAGAACGATACCGTCGTGACTGCGGCGCTTGGCAGCCTGACCGGTACAGCACCCGTCAGGGACGGCAAGTGGGAAATGACACTGCCGCCGCTTCCGGCTGGCGGCCCGTATACGCTGGAACTTTCGGACGGGACGGATACGGTCGCATTGCATGACGTGATGCTCGGCGAGGTCTGGCTTTGCGGCGGACAGTCCAATATGGAACTCGTCCTGCGCGATTCCAAAGATCCCCAGCCTGCGCTCGATACCTGCGAACAGTCCGGCTTGCGGCTGTATCATGTCGGCAAGCGCGGCTATCTGGACGAGCAGTTCTATGCCGAGGAGGAAGCTTCCTGCTGGCAGCTCCCGAATGCGGATACCTGCCAGTACTGGACGGCGGTCGGGTATCATTTCGGCGTGGAACTTGCCAAAAAACTCGGCGTGACTGTCGGTCTGGTCGAATGCAATTACGGCGGCACGTCCGCAAGCGCATGGATCAGCGAGGGACAGCTCGCATCGACTGCCATCGGGCAGAAATATCTCGAAGATTACCGCAAGGGTATGGAGGGGCTGACCGATGAGGAGGGCTGCCGCGCGTATCTGGAGTACTGCGAATACCACAATGCATGGCAGAAACGCATTGACGAGTGCTACCGCGAAAATCCTGCCATCCTGTGGGAGGACGCGCTGGCCATCTGCGGCGAGAACCGCTACCCCGGCCCGCAAGCGCCGAACAATCCCCTGCGTCCGCACGGGCTGTACGACACGATGATCTCGCGGATCACACCGTTTGCGATGCGCGGCGTGCTTTACTATCAGGGCGAATCCGATGAACACCGTCCGGAGGAATATGCATCGCTCCTGCGCTCGATGATCGAGGAGTGGCGGCATGATTTCTGCGACGAGGAACTGCCGTTCCTGATCGTGCAGCTCCCGATGTATGCGGTGCGCGAAACGATGGAGCTTGACCACTGGGCGCGGCTGCGCGAATCGCAGGAACTGGTTTACCGCACGGTGAAGCATACCGGACTTGCGTGTATTCCGGATCTTGGCGAATTTAATGAGATCCACCCGAAGGAAAAGCGCATCCCTGCGCATCGTCTGTATTTGCAGGCGCTGCGCGAGGTGTACCACTTGCAGGAAACCGGTACGACAGCGCCGATGGTGCGCGAGGTCTACCCGTTCGAGGGCGGCATCCGCGTGGTGTTCGACAATGTGGACAATGGCCTGATCCTGCACGGTGAGGGCGGATTTGAGCTGCGTGATCCCGACGGGAACTGGCATCCTGCCAAGACTGTCGCGAACGAGGAAAGCGTACAGGTCACAAGCCGCGAAGTACCGCAGCCGACGGGCGTTCGCTATGCGTGGTTCAATTTCGGACAGGTGACGCTGTTTGAACAGAACGGTCTGCCGGCAGCACCGTTCCGGAGATATATCTGATGCAATCAATACAGCCCGAAAGTGATGCATACTTTCGGGCTGTATTTTGTGCGTTTTTGAAAAATGACCTTCGGGTATTGCACACAATACGGAATTTCAGTCTTTCAGGCTCTTATACAAACTGACGTGTGCGTCGAGATCCTGAAAACCGTTTTTCTGATAGAACCGGTACGCCGGCTTGTCACTGTCGGTTTGCAGGAAAATGCCGGACAGTCCGCGGTTCCGGATGTCCTCGGAGATCATCTCTATGAAGCGCGTGCCGAGGCCCTGTCCTTGCAGAGCCGGATCGACGCAGAATTCTTCGATGTTGTAATTCGTCCCCTCCCACCAGTGACGGATCATGCCGATGGAGAGCGCGGCGAGTGTGCCATCGATGAACAGCCCGTAGTGCAGCGCATGGTACGGGCTTGTGATCTCTTTCATGTATTCCATGAGCTGGGTTTCATCGCTCCAGTCGTCATTCCACGGCGCACGTCCGAATGCCGTTTTGTAAAGCTGTGCCATCTGCGGAAGATCGCTTTCGCTGAGTGTGGTGAATCGTTCGGTTTGCGGCATGGTGGCCTCCTTTTTGGCTTTCAGCGGTTCAGGATGCAGACTGAGATGACGAATCCGTCCTCGATGGTCTGCCAGAATCTGGCATCTGGTTTAGAGCAGCGGATGCCGTCGTTTGTGAAGGTGAAACTGACCTCGCGCATCGGGTACGAAATGCCGATGCCGAGGGCTTTGACGTAGGATTCCTTGAGCGTCCAGATGCGCGTGAAAAACAAGTCCTTGTCCTTTGCAGCTTCCAGTGCCGTCTGTTCCTCCTGCGAAAAAACGCGCCGGACGACCGGCGGCTTCAGGGGGCGTCTGCCTTCCGTGTCCACGCCGCATTCAAACGGTGACAGCAGACACGCTGCCAGCCCCTTGCAGTGGGAGAGGTTGAATTTCACCTCCGGAAGCTCCGGAAAATAGGGCTTTCCCATCTCGGTGCGCAAAACGGACGGCGAACCCGACAAGCGGATCCGCCGATCTTTCGTATACAGCGGCAG
The DNA here is from genome assembly GCA_017394565.1 of Oscillospiraceae bacterium. Lineage (GTDB taxonomy): Bacteria > Bacillota > Clostridia > Oscillospirales > Ruminococcaceae > UBA3855. The sequence continues at coordinate 5,578 of JAFPXW010000275.1, forward strand.
GCAGTCCGTCAGCATGGCGTGTGCGGCGGCTGACTGCACCTTCTCCGTCTGTTCCGCCGGACAGATGTACAGCGCTCCGAAGGATGCCGGCAGGTCGAGCTGCCTCATCCCAGTTCCTTCGGGATGTAGCCCTTTTCGGTCACGTAACTGCGCAGACGCAGGTACGTTTCCTCGCTGATGACGTGCTCGATCTTGCACGCATCCTTCTCGGCGGTGACGGGATTGACACCGAGATACTGCGCGAAAAAGTCCGTGATGAGCGTGTGACGCTCGTAAACGGAGATCGCACGCTTTGTGCCGGACTTGGTCAGCTTGATGCCGCCGTCTTCGCCGACGATGACAAGTCCCTCCTCGCGGAGAATGCGCATGGCGCGGCTGACGCTGGCTTTCGTGAAACCAAGCTCATTGGCAACGTCCACGCTGCGGACAAAGGGACTTTTACGAGTCAGAAGATAGATCGTTTCCAGGTAGTCTTCACCGGATTCATGCAGTGACATAGGCTGCTCCTTTCTCTGCCGGAGAACCTCCGGCATTTCTGTAGTTCCTTTTATTTTACCACATTTTAAATGAAAAATCAACCGTTTTTCAGGAATTTTCTGACTGGTTGACGGAAAATGAGATGAAATCTCGATTCTGCGTCCTTTTGGAGCATTTCTGCGTCAGTATGCAGGGACGCGAAAAAGTTTCCGGAATACCTTGACTTTCGATGCGTATCATGCTATAATGTAAACAGAATTTACATAGAGGGGCGAACCTGAACAAAGGGGCGTTCCCGGCGTGAAAGAGAGGTCAGTTTTATGGCAAATGCACTGGAAGTCACGCATCTGAGCAAAGCCTACGGCAAGAAGCAGGCGGTGCGTGACGTGAGTTTTACCATCGGAGAGGGCGAGATCTTCGGTCTGATGGGTATGAACGGCGCAGGAAAAACCACCATCCTGCGTATGCTGGCGACGCTTCTGCGGCCGGACAGCGGTGATGCGGTCATTGACGGTCACAGCGTCGTGAAGGAACCCGACCGCGTGCGTGCGTGTATCACCTATCTTCCCGACGAGGCAGGGGCTTACCGCACGATGAAGGGCAGACGGTATCTGGAATTCATTGCAGGACTGTATTTCAAGGATGAGGACGCGCAGGAGGAATGTGTCAAGCGCGGCGAAGCCATCTGCGGACTCGGCGATGCGCTCGACCAGAAGATCCAGACCTATTCGCGCGGTATGACGCGAAAGCTCGTTCTGGCGCGGACGGTCATGCCGCAGCCCAGACTTGCCATCCTCGACGAACCGACCAGTGGTCTGGATGTCCTCAATTCCCTCGACATCCGCAAGACCATCCGCCGGTGCGCGGATGAGTATGGCACGGCGTTCCTGCTGTCGTCGCACCATATGCAGGAGGTGCGGAATACCGCCGACCGCGGTGCGATCATGAAGAACGGCCAATTTCTGGCGGAGGGTACGATCACAGAGATCCTCGCCAAATACGAAACAGACGACCTCGAAACGGCGTTTGAAAGGGCGGTGCGTGACGAATGAGAAATTTACTGCGAAAGGAGCTTTCGGAGCTTCTCAATAAACAAATGCTGATCTCCCTCGTGGTGAGCTTTGCCATTATCATGATGCTCGGCACGATGATGACCACCATCCTCGGCTCAGAAATGGCAG
>JAFPXW010000276.1 GCA_017394565.1 Oscillospiraceae bacterium
CAACCGAGAACGAAGATATCCGGTCTCTGCGGGAACTCATCACCTACGGTCTCAAGGGCCTTGCGGCGTATCTGAAGCATGCCAATGCGCTTATGCACGACGATGAGGACATCGACGCGTTTCTCCAGTCTGCGCTTGCCAAAACGCTGGATGACAGCCTCACGGCGGATGACCTCGTGGCGATCACGCTGGAGACCGGCAAGTTCGGCGTGCAGGGCATGGCGCTGCTGGACAAGGCCAACACCGGCGCTTACGGAAATCCGGAAGTTACCAGCGTGAACATCGGCGTCGGCAGGAACCCCGGCATCCTCATTTCCGGTCATGATCTGCGGGATCTCGAAATGCTGCTGGAGCAGACACAGGGCACGGGTGTGGACGTCTACACGCATTCTGAAATGCTTCCCGCGCACTACTATCCCGCATTCAAGAAATATCCGAACTTTGTCGGCAACTACGGCAACGCCTGGTGGAAGCAGAAGGAGGAGTTTGATGCGTTCAACGGTCCCATCCTCATGACTACGAACTGCATCGTGCCGCCCAAGGCCAGCTATGCCGACCGAATTTATACCACCGGCGCGGCGGGCTATCCCGGCTGCAAGCACATCGAAGGCGTTTATGGTGAGCGCAAGGACTTCTCCGAGATCATCGAGCATGCCAAGCGCTGCGCACCTCCCACTGAGCTGGAGCAGGGTGAGATCGTCGGCGGCTTTGCCCATGAACAGGTGTTTGCCCTCGCGGACAAGGTCGTGGACGCGGTCAAATCCGGCGCGATCAAGAAGTTTGTCGTCATGGCTGGCTGCGACGGCCGCCACAAGACCCGCGAGTACTACGCAGACTTTGCCAAGGCGCTGCCGAAGGACGCCGTGATCCTGACCGCCGGCTGCGCGAAGTATAAGTACAACAAGCTTAGCCTCGGTGACATCGGCGGCATTCCGCGCGTGCTGGACGCAGGACAGTGCAACGATTCCTACTCCCTCGCGCTGATCGCACTCAAGCTGCAGGAAATCTTCGGCCTGGAGAGTGTGAATGATCTGCCGATCGTTTATAACATCGCGTGGTATGAGCAAAAAGCAGTCATCGTGCTGCTTGCGCTGCTGTATCTCGGCGTGAAGAACATCCATCTTGGCCCGACGCTCCCAGCGTTCCTGAGCCCCAACGTAGCAAAGATCTTGGTTGACACGTTTGGCATCGCAGGCATTACCAGTGTGGAGGATGACATGAAGCTGTTCTTTGGCGAGTAATCGCGGAATACCATATACATATACGAAAAGCGTGGAAGATGAACCATGATGGTCAGTCTTCCGCGCTTCTTTCATTCAGTTTTCAATCAGATCTTTCTGCACAGTTTCCTCGGCGCGGTGGCGGATGCTGTTCATCCGGCGCACCCACTTCATTTGGTCTTCCGCTTTTACCTGCTCAGTAACGCCTTCACGCTCGGCCATTTGAGCCAGGAGCCGATTGAACATTTCTTCGGCAGTTCGATCAATCTCCTCCAGATGGGCGTTCAATGTGCCACTGAAAAGCATCCCTGTGTAAATCGGTCGTTTCACCGCTCGAAGGAACTGTCGCCTACGTTCTCCCCAGATGCCGATGTGCGGAGATTCCGGTGGGATCAAATCGGGAATCAGATAATCTCCTTCCCAATGGTAAGTCAGTATTTCACTCATTCCAATAC
>JAFPXW010000277.1 GCA_017394565.1 Oscillospiraceae bacterium
ATGTCCGCGTCCGAATACGGCACAGCGGCTTCGATCTCGTAGCTGTCCGCACCGGTCAGGTCGATGAGGTAATTCGCGATCTTTTCGGTATTATTGGTGCGCGAGAAGTACACCACGATGGTGTCACTGTGTGCCGCCTGTTCGGGCTGTGTGGGGATTTCGCGCTTCATGAGCGCAAGGTCAAAGACATCCCACACGCCGTCGCCGTTCAGGTCATACGGCTTGCCCGAAAGGTCGGTTTCCAGCGGCCTTGTGAGGAGAAAGTCCTGCAAATTCTGCACATCCTCCGCGGTGAAAACGGCTTCCGCCGTCGTACCGGAGATCACATCCGTTTCCGTCGTATCCGGCGTTGCCGCCGATGCTGTCAGCAGCAGAACGCCTGCCGCAACTGCTGAAAGAAGCCGTTTCATCTGCATCACCTCTCAGAATCTCAGGAATTAAAACTTACCGCCAAACACCGGGAAAAAGCTGTGTGCGCCGTAATTGTCGATCGGATCGGTCGTTTTGAGCGTCTGCATATCCTCGTCCGAAATGACAAACGCCACATCGGCATTGCTTCTCATGTGGTCGGGGTTTGCGGTTTTCGGGAGGACGACCATGCCAAGCTGGATGCAGTAGCGGATGCAGAGCTGCGGCACGGAAACGCCGTATTTCTTCGCCATTTCCACGATCGCCGGAATGCGCAGCGCTTCGCCGTGTGCGACCGGAGAATAGGCCTCCATCACGATGCCCTTCTTCTCGCAGAAATCAATGAGCTCCAGCGGCGTATTGGCGATGTGGCAAAGCACCTGATCGACCATCGGCTTGATCTCTGCGGCTTCCCAAAGGCTCTCGATGTCGCCCTGCAGGAAATTGGAAACGCCGATGGCACGCAGTTTTCCGGCCTTGTACGCATCTTCGAGCGCACGCCATGCTTCGCGGTTGCCCTCGACAAAACGGTCATCGGACTGGTTCACGAATTTCCACGGCTGCGGCGAATGAATGATCATCAGGTCGAAATAGTCCAGCCCGGCCTTGCGCAGACTCTCGTCAATGCCGGCGGCTGCGGTCTTGTAGTCCTTGTGTTCGGCAGCGACCTTCGTGGTCACGAACAGTTCCTCGCGCGAAACGCCGCTTTGGCGGATGCCCTCGCCGACACCGCGCTCATTTCCGTAAGCCTGTGCCGTGTCGATGTGGCGGTATCCCATACCGATCGCCGCCTTGACGGCCTCCACGACCGGCGCATCCTCGATGAGCCAGGTGCCGAGTGCAAGCTGCGGGATCTTGATCCCATTGGATAATGTGAGTGTTTCGTTGAACATGATGAATACCTCCGTTTTTTACATTTTTTCAAATTTTCTGACTGCCTGTTGACCAGACGTGGGTTTTGTTTTTATTCACAGGCTGATTCTGCGCCATTACGCCTGCCAGTGCATGAGGAACATACGGTGCTTCCAGCGATGCGATCTCCTCCGGTGTGAGTTCCAGCTCGATCGACTTCGCAGCGCCCTCGATGTGGTGAAGCTTTGTCGCGCCCACGACGGGGGACGTGACCTTCGTCAGAAGCCATGCAAGGCTGACTTCTGTCATGGAAACGCC
>JAFPXW010000278.1 GCA_017394565.1 Oscillospiraceae bacterium
TGTGCAGATTTTTGAGCAGAATTTCTGCGCAGACAAGGAGAGGAAACGCAGGTGGGCTGTCGCCCAGCAAGTTTTCTCGACGCAGTATGCGTAAAATTCTGCCAAAAAGATGCGTTTTAGGCTTAGTGTCAACACGCCCTAATTATTATCACGCTGCAGAACCGGTCAGAAAATCGTATAAAAACGGTGCATGAACCTCCTTCATGCACCGTTCTTTTTTCCCATTCACCCTCAGTGCGCATTCGTCCGGAATTCCGTTGTGGTCAGTCCGGTTTCCTTCTTGAATGCGGTCATGAAGTGATACATATTCGGGTAGCCGCACTGCTCGGCGATGACCTTGACATTCATGTCTGTCTGACGCAGCAGCTTCATCGCGTGGCTCATCCGCAGGTGGATCAGATCCGAATGGAACGGCACGCCGAAATGCTGCTTGTAGATGCGGCGGAAATAGCTCACGCTGATCTGCATGGCCCGCGCGATATGTTCCTGCGACCACTCACCGGAGGGCAGGCGGATGATCTGCCGCCGGGTTTCCTCCAGCTGCTGCGCAAAGCCGCCTTTCACCGTCGGCGGGATCAGGCTGTGATGCAGATGGGATTCGATCAGGCGCTCCAGCGATTCGTGGATCACGCCTTCTTCCGGGCGGAACAGATCGTAATACATCCGGATCACCGGCTTTTCGAGGTGGCGGTCACGCTGACGCACCAGGTCAATGAACGCATCGAACCGCAGCACCCATTCCTCACAGCAGCGTTCCAGATCCAGCCGCGCCGGAAGCGGCAGCATCACGCCGAAGACGTTCTGGTTGTAGCGGAAGCACAGCTCCGATTCGGAGCAATTCATTTGCAGCGCGTTCGCCACGAATAGTTCCGGTGTCAGGCTCATGCAATTCGTCGGTGTCTGCACCCACTGGATCTCCAGCAGGATGCAGGCGTACTTCCGCATCGGGATGAGCTTTCCGGAGAGTCCCTTGAGGTTGAGCATCCCCGTCATGCGGTCGCGGTGGGACAGCTGCTCCAGCCGCTGGTTGAGCTGGCGGTTCTGCGCCTTGATGTACTGCACGGAGATCGCATTGGAAATGGAGTCTCTCCAGCTGACATACAGGTCGTCGAATGCATACTGCCGCGGATCGGAGTATGTCGTCACGATGTAGCCGAACAGCATCGACGAGATGTGCAGGGGCGTTGCGATCATCAGCTGCGGGCCGTCGCTGCAGACGGTGGACGGCAGGAATTCCTCCGTGCGGAACGGCATCTGACCGTCAGACGTGCGGTCGCGGTGCCGGGAAACGAACAGACGCATCTGCTCCGGGTATTCCTTCGGCTCGCGCATATCGCTCAGATCCTGGCGCACGCAGACATACAGGTCGTTCCAGTAGGGAACGAGGCTCGCCAGCTCGTTGATGCGTTCGCTGAGCTGTGTGAGGGATTCTGCGGATGCCATGCGGTTGATGTAGTCGGAGATCGCCCGTACATCGCGATATTCGCTGGCAACGATGTATTTCTCGCGGATCTTCTCAAAGTATTCCTTGGTGGAGCGGTCGCAGCAGCCGCAGCTTCTGCCGTAGGAAACGCGCTGGGCGCGGACGAGGGGACGGTTTTTGCCGTCGATGCGGTTGAGCAGGGTGATGGCAGCGCAGCTTCCGAGTTCAAATTCCTTGCCGTCTACAGTCGTCAGCGACGGTTCCGTCAGCGTTGCATTCGGGCCGCCGTCATATCCGGTGACAGCGATGTCCTCCGGCACGCGGATGCCGTGGCCAGCCAGCTGCTTGCAGAGTGCCGTCGCCATGAAGTCGCTGGTGCAGACGATGGCTTCCGGCATCTCGATGCGGCCGGCAGCGATGTCGTCCGCCAGCACCACCGGGCTGTTCACCCAGAAGTCGCCGTAGCGGTAGTTGTCCGTGGGGAGTCCGGCGCGTTCCATTGCCACGCGCCAGCCGGTCAGACGATCCTCGGCTTCGAGATTGCCCTGGGGACCGGTCAGGCAGAGGATGTTGCGGAATCCGTGAACTTCGATCAGGTGTTCGGTGATCTCGCGGATGCAGTCGCACTGCGGAACTGTCACATTCAGGAACGGGGAACGATCATAACAGGTCGTGACACACGGGAAATCCAGTGTGTGCAGACCATCGAGAATGCGTTCAACGATGTGTTCGTCGTGAAATTTTCCGGCAGCAAAGATCAGACCTGCGAGGTCGGTCTGTGCGGCCAGACGGTAGATCTGTTCCTCAGCGAGAATATAGTCCGTCGGCATATCGACCTTCTGCATATTCGACGAACAGGTGAAAACGATGACATCATATCCAAAGACGCTGACCTGGCGATAGATCCCTTCGAGGTACAGCGGATCGAGTGTTTCGACAATGGCTGGCATGATGACACCGATCTTTTTGCGGTGTGTATTTCTCATGATAGTCACCTCCGGAGCGAGTCGGGGTTCTTTTGCTTATTATAATACAGATGGCAGGGCAGTTCAAGTCGGATTTTGTTAATTTTCAAATGTGCTTTGATACAAAATCTGACAAAAACAGCTTCGCAAAAACCCCCTGTGTTTGCAGGGGGGATGGAACTTGTCCGCACAAACTAAACGTGCGGCTTCCGGTGCGGACAGGTTCCTGATTGCGTCTTACTGCTTGTTCAAGAGGCTTCTCTTGAGGAGGCTCAGGTCAAAAATGTCGATCTGACCGTCCTTGCAGACATCCGCAGCATTTGCGTTAGCAATGTGCGTGTCCGGTACGGCAAGAAGCCATTTCTGAAGCAGGATCACATCTGTCAGGTCAAAGCTGCCGTCGGCATTGAGATCGCCGTCGATGCTGGCAGGTGCATCGGTGGGCTCTGTCGTCGGTGCTTCCGTGGTGTCAGGCTCCGTGGTAGGTGCTTCGGTAGGGGCTGTGGTCGGTTCTGTCGGCACTTCGGTCGGAAGCTCCGGCAGACCGGCGGTATCGGTTTTCATGCGTCCTGCGTAAGCCATGACCGTTGCCTTGGCTTCGTCAGGTGTCTGGACGGTGTAGGCGTACATCGTCTGGTCGAAATTATCATACCCATCGCCGCCGTCGATCAGATTCGGCACTGTGACCGATTCCATGCGGCTTTCCGCGATCCTGTAGGCAAGGCCTTCATCCGGCAGGCAGTTATCAAACTTGTCACCGAAGGACTTGATGGTACCGGAGTACTGATCCTTGCCCATGTTGATCGCATACAAGGGGGAATGCGTCTGTTCAAAATAGTTGTTTTCCGAGAAGATCTTGGAATTATACGAAGCGCAGATGCCGTATTCGCCGTTCGCGAGGAAGTAGTTATTATAGGAGTGAACGTGTGCATTGCGGACACGCGGATTGCGGGATTCGGTGTGGTCGAACCAGTTGTGGTGGTAGGTGATGTGATCCTGGAACTGATCCGCCTTGCCGCCGACGAGGGACGTCTTGTGGCAGTTTTTGTAGACATTATAGGAAACGGTCACATATTCCGACCACTTCATATCGGTCGAACCGTCGCCGTCTGCCTTGTCTGCATCGACGTGGCCATTGCCGGCGAAGGCATTATAGCCGCTTTCGATGGTGTTGTTATGCACCCAGATATGCTCGGTGTGGATGTCGGCGTTACCGGTCATAGCGATGCCGTCGTCGGGGTATTTGCCGAGCCACAGATTGCGGAATTCGCAGCTGGTGCAGCGCTTCATCTCGATGCCCCATTCGATGAGGTCTGTGTCCGGGCCGATGCCCTCGACCGTGACATTGGAGCTGTTCTGGAGATAGAGCATATTCGAGCCGTCATTGTGGCTGCCGTCGTTGGCAACGGTCCCGGAAGGAACATCGAGCTTTCCGACGAAACGGAAGACAACATTTTTCGGCTTGCCGCTGAAGAAAATGTTATACAGTCCGACCTTGCCGTTGTAGGTGATGGTGTCCTTGTTCTCGTTGGTGACGTAGATGACATCCACGTCCGGTTTCAGCGTGCCGTCATCCATGTAGCCGCCGATGTCGGAGAAGTTGTCGTGTGCATAGCCGGTGCGGTCGTAAGCCATGGTGCGGACGCTGCATTCCGCCAGACCTGCCGAACCCTACACGCAGGATATAATCGGTGTTCCCCTTGAGTCCCGGCACGTCAACGCGCGTACCGCGGATGAGTTCAGCATCGACGGGTGTGAAGTCGCTGCTGCCGGCCGGCGCATAGCTGACCTTGACATCCGAACCGATGGCATTGGCATCCCATACAGCGTATGCGGACTCGAACCAGCCGCCGTATTCCGTGAGTTTGGAATCCGATGCGTCTGCTGCGGATACGATGGAGAGCGTCTGTGCTTCCGGTGCGGCGAAGCCTGTCAGCGGCGCCGCCGCGAGAATTCCGCAAGCAAGCAGAGCAATCCACTTTCTGGTACTTTTCTTCATGTTCAATTCCTCCCTAAATTATGTGTTGGGCGTTCCTCTTTTCTCCGGACGGTTTCTTTTTTATCGTATCTGTTGAAATCCGCCCAGATATTCTATCTCTTGTGGACTGATTCTATTATAAATCAACATACGCAAAGTTACAATTCAAAATCTGGCACAAGATATTCAAAATTCAGCACAAATGTGTAATTTTAAGCTTAGATTATACATTCCGGAAACCTGATAGATTTGTTCCGCTACAGAATGTACAGAATTTATCACTTTTGCGATTGCCAAACTGGTCAGAACGTGTTATAATAGAAATAGCCAATACAAGAATTTTGACTCGGAGGTGACAAAAATGCGCAATCCCGAACGCACGATCGGCGTCCTGACGGCATCCGCCAGCAATTCCGCGGAGCGTGAGCTGCTGCGCGGCGTGATCTCGCAGGCACAGGCGAATGGCGCTCACACCGCGGTTTTCTCCAATATCTACAATTTCGGCGAGCATAGCATGGAGATCATGAGCGAGCATCATATTTACGAGCTGATCCGGTCGCAGGACATCGACGGGCTGATCGTCATTACGGAATCCTTTGCGGACGTGCAGCTCAAGCAGATGCTGGGAAAGCTGCTCTCCACGCTGACCATCCCGATCATAGCCGTCGGTGCGAAGCTGCCGGAATTTTCCGGCGTGAACTGCCATTATCTCAATACCGACGATGCGCAGGATCTGCAAAAGCTCACATCGCATCTCATCGAAGCCCACGGCTTCCGGACGATCGACCTGCTGACAGGGCAGAGAGACTCCGAGATCGCGCTGCTGCGTCAGCAGGGCTACGAAACCGCCCTCGCATCCCACGGCATCCCCATCGACGAGAAACGCATCCACTACGGGAATTTCTGGCTCGATTCCGGTAGAGCGCTTGCCGGACGCTACGTCAGCGGCGAGCTTCCGCTGCCCGAAGCCATCCTCTGCGCCAACTGCCACATGGCGTTCGGGATCCTCGATGTGTTCGCACATTCCGGCATCCGCGTGCCGGAGCAAGTGACGGTCGTGAGCTACGAATATTCGGACGAACGGGTGCAGTACACGCCGCTGCTGACCTCGCTGCGCCGCGGCCGGGAGGAACTGGGCAGATGCGCGGCGGATGCGATGCTGGCACGGCTGCACGGCAGGGAACTGCCGGCATTCACACCGCCGGAAGGGGAGCTGGTCTGTGGCAAAAGCTGCACTTGCGGCGTAGACGAAATGCATTATCTCGCCGACCTCGAACAAGCCCAGCGGCAGCACGGGCAGAATTTCTTCACGGTGTTCAACACGATGGAGCAGCGGCTGGTCGATTGCCGGAATCTGGACGAATTCACGCGCGTGGTCGGCGAATACCAGTGGATGATCCGCGACGCGGAGGCGGTGTATCTGTGCCTGTTCCGTGACTGGTACGACAGCGAGGAAAGCGCCCCCGACCGCGTGGTCTGCCGCTGCCTGACGACATGGCTGGACAACACGCCGTTTGAAACGGATCGTCTGGAATTCCGGCGGTTGTTCCGGATGACGGACACACCGGCGGCGTTCTATTTTGTACCGGTCTTTTTCCGGATGCACCTGATGGGACACATCGTCCTGCGGTTCGGGAATACGGCAGGGTACGACAGTTTCCTTCATTATTGGGCAAAAACCGTGTCCCTTGCGCTCGAATACCTGCGCATGAAAAACGACCTGCGCTATCTCCTGCGCTGCCAGAATCTCTCCGAAACGCGCGATTCCCTCACGGATCTTTACACCGAACAGGGGCTTCGCTACGTCTATAATGCGATGGGCGAGATCTCCGGCAAAGAGTGCGTGATGCTCGTTGTGCGCGTGTGTCAGTTCGGGGACGTCCTCGGCACACGGCAGGAGCAGCGCGTGGAACGGATGCAGAAAATCGCCGGAATGCTGCGGAAGCTCTGCGGCACGCATCACATTGCCGGACGAACGGGGGAGGACACCTTCGTCTGCCTGTTCCAGAAGGGCGAACCGGAACGATTGCGCGATGCGGCGGTTTCGCTCCTGTTGCAGGAGGATTACATCGCGGAGTACGGGACGGATTCCTTCGCGTGTACGGCGCAGAAATGTGCTGGTCGGGGCTTCGGCGCGGTGTACGAGGCTTGCTGTGCCGGAGCAGAAGAAAGCCTTGCCGCACTCCGGAAACGGCGTGAGAACTACCATTTTCACCAGCTGTCGCCCATCCGGAATGCGATCTATCTCTCGCCGCTGACGACCTTCGATCCGGCGGAGCTGCCGGAAGCGCTTGCGCAGGACAAGGATACCTTCCGGCACATTTATAAGAAGTGCTTCGGCATCAGCTTCCACAAAGACCGCATCCGGGCGCGGATCGCCAAGACCAAGCAGCTGCTCCTCCTGACGGATCTGAACACCACGGAGATCGCGGAACAGTGCGGCTACAGCGACAGCAAGTACTTCCTTCACCAGTTTGTCAAGGAGACCGGTGTGACACCGATCGGGTACCGGAAACTGTTTGTGGAATGAAGCACGTTTCTCAATCTGTCAAGGGCGACAGTCCAAATTGCATAGAAAAAAATAGCCCCCTGCTCGGGGATCAGCAGGCAGCCGGCGAGTTTACGAGCGCAGCTGATCGCTTATGCAGAGCAGGGGGTTGGGGTGGGGTGGCTCACAGGAGGCTGGCAACCCCTTATGTCAGGTCGATCTTGAATTCTGCATCGCCCTCACCATTGACAGTGTAGTAGGCGGCATTTTCCTCCGGCTTGACGTAGATCCTGAAATCGGTGACGTGCTTGCGGCGATGCACGGATTTGTATGCCTTGTATGCCTTTTCTGCGATTCCGGTGATGTCAAATTCCTTGTCGCCGACCTGCACAAGGGTGGTGAGGACAGCTTCCTGCTTGGTCTCGATGGCTTTTTTCGCAGGCTTCATCGCGATCTTCTTCTTTTCGGGAGCCATTGCGATTTTTTTCGGGGTAGTTTCGGACTTCGGTTTTCTTGGCATAGAAACGCACCTCCAGACTTGTTTTTTATTATTATAACACGTTGTAATCGCCCTGTCAAGGGGAATTTTCTTTTCATCTCCAATTGTAAACCAGATACAAAATTATAGTTGACAATCCGGAGACAATATGCTATAATAAGAACCGACAAATCATTGTGAGGTGTGCTATGAAAACAAAAGATCTGATCCTCATTGCGCTCTTTGCGGCGCTCATCACCGTGGGAGCCTACATCCGTGTGCCGGTTCCGGTGTGTCCCTTCACGCTGCAATTTCTGTTCACGACGCTGGCAGGACTGCTGCTGGGCAGCCGGAAAGGGGCGGCGGCCGTGGCGGTCTATGTCCTGATGGGACTTGCCGGCTTGCCGGTATTTATGGGCGGAGGCGGCATCGGCTACGTCCTCCAGCCGACATTCGGCTATCTGCCAGGCTTTGTCCTCGGCACATTCGTGACAGGTCATATCGCGCACAAGGGCGATGTGACCTTGCCGCGGCTGCTGTGGGCAGGCTTTGCAGGACTGCTGGTCGTGTATGCGATGGGAATGGCGTATTACTGGGCGATCAGCCGTTTCTGGCTGAAGGATCCGATCGGGATCGCGCCGCTGTTTCTGTATTGCTTTGTGCTGGCAGTACCGGGCGACATCTGCCTGTGTATGCTGTCCGCAGTCCTCGGAAAACGGCTTGTTCTCGTCGTGAAACAAACTTTCAAAATTGCCTGACAGGAGGAAATGACAATGCATATGACAACGCTTGCCGATGAGATCATCGCCGGACGCAGGATCACTCGCGCGGATGACCTGAACGCCTTTCTCACCGCCGACTTGCAGGAGCTTTGCAGCGGCGCTGACCGCATCCGGCGGCAGTTCTGCGGGGATCATGTCGATCTGTGCAGCATCATCAACGGCAAAAGCGGACGCTGCTCGGAGAATTGCAGATTCTGTGCGCAGTCTGCCCACAATTGCACCGGCGTGGACGAATACGGCTTCCTTTCGACGGAAACCATCCTCACCGAGTGCCGCCACAATGAAGCACGCGGTGTGCATCGCTTCTCGATCGTGACCGCTGGGCGCACACTCAGTGATGCGGACTTTGCGAAAGCCGTCGATGCCTATGCGACCATGCACCGGGAAACGTCGATGCAGCTCTGCGGCTCGCACGGACTTCTGACGGACGAGCAGTTCCGCAAACTGAAAAACGCCGGGGTTTCGCGCTATCACTGCAATCTCGAAACCTCGCGGCGGAATTTCCCGAATATCTGCACGACGCACACCTTCGACGACAAGATCGCCTGCATCCGGCGTGCGCAGAATGCAGGGCTGGAGGTCTGCTCCGGCGGCATTATCGGCATGGGCGAAACATGGGACGACCGCATCGACATGGCGCTGACGCTCGCGGAGCTCGGCGTGAATTCCGTCCCGATCAACGCCCTCATGCCCATCAAGGGCACACCGCTGGAGCATCTCAGACGCCTGACAGAAGATGATATTTTGCGGACAGTCGCGATCTTCCGGTACATTCTCCCGACCGCCAATATCCGCCTTGCGGCCGGACGCGACCTGATGGCGGACTGCGGAAAAACGGCATTCCTGTCGGGTGCGGATGCGACCATCACGGGCGATATGCTGACAACTTCCGGCAATGATATTCAGGGCGATGTTGCCATGCTGCGGGGCATGGGATTTTCTGTGGAACGAAATTCCGGAAAGAAGGAACAGCCATGAGCAAGGGACTTTTCATCACCGGCACGGGAACCGACACCGGCAAGACCTACATCACGGGATTGCTTCTGAAAAAACTGCGAGAGACCGGCAAAACCTGCGCCTATTTCAAAGCCGCCATGAGCGGCAATGACCGCCGTCCGGACGGCAGTCTGATCCCGGGGGATGCGCTTCATGTGCAGACGGTTTCGGGGATCACGCAGCCCCTGGAGGAAATGTGTCCGTATGTCTACGAAACGGCCGTCTCGCCGCATCTGGCATCGAAGCTGGAGGGCGATCCGGTCGAACTTTCCGTCGTGACCGAAGCCTTCCGGAAACTGGACGCGCAGTATGATTTTGTCCTCACGGAAGGCAGCGGCGGCATCCTGTGTCCGCTGCGTTACGACGACCAGAAAGTATTTCTGGAGGACGTGATCCGCGCCATCGGCAAGCCCTCGCTGCTCATTGCGGACGCAGGACTCGGCACGATCAACAGCGTGGTGCTGACCGCGGAATACATGAAGCACCGCGGACTTCCGGTCAGGGGCATCATTTTCAATCACTTCCATGCAGGCGATGTGATGGAGGAGGACAACAGGAAACTATGCGAGGAACTCACCGGCATTCCGGTCATCGCCTGCGTGGAGGACGGCTGCACCGACCTTGCGCTGGATGCGGAACAGCTCGCAGCACTTTGTGAATCAATGCTAACAACTTTAGAAAACAAGCGGGTGCAGGGTGACTCCCCACGGGGTGGGGAGATGCTGAGCATCGCGAA